>JACPAK010000004.1 GCA_016180845.1 Deltaproteobacteria bacterium | reverse complement strand
TGTCAGTTTCCCTGTCGGGCCTCCAACAAAACCGGAGGCGATCATGAGTGCCGTTTGCCCTGCAAAAGAAATCCCCTCGGTGACGACTCCGGTACCGGTCAGGCCACTCCCTTTTTGGTAGGCAGCGCTGACTTCTTTCCAGTTCGAGAAGAGGGTTCCCAGGATTGTTCCGACGGTGACCGCCGCCGCTGTGAGCTTTTTTCCCCCTCCGGCAAGCCGGGAGAGACCAATCAGGGGGATCGCGAGATAAAATTGCGAGGCACCGGGTGTGGTTTGTGCGCAGTGAATGGTCGTCTTCACTGCTTCGAGAAATCCCCCTTCAGAAGGGGAATGGAGTCTTTCGGAAGTGATGGCAAACGCTGTCATCTACCCCCCACTATTGTCACCCCTCATCTCGCTCATTAAAAAGAAAAGTTGCTATAGACTCAGGACATTCGCCATCGAATATAGGCCGTTTGGTTTGCCGACGATCCACCGTGCGGCACGCAGGGCTCCGAGCGCGAAGGTATCGCGTGACTTGGCATTGTGAAGAATCTCCAAAAACTCCCCGGAACTTTCAAAGACAGTCTTATGGATGCCGACCACCTCCCCCTGCCGGATCGCCTCGATCGGGATCTTTTCTGGGGAAATCTTCATCGTCTCCGCAAGGACGCGGGCGATCTGCAAGGCGGTGCCGGACGGCTTGTCTTTTTTATAGATGTGGTGGATCTCGGTCACATTCACCTTAAACTCAGATCCCAGTTTCCGAGCCGCCTCACCAATAATCTTCCACATCACATTGACCCCGACACTCATGTTCGGAGAGAGGACGAACGGGAGTTTCTTGGCGAAGCTCTCGATCTGTTTCTTCTGTTCTTCTGTATGGCCGGTGGTCCCGATTACCGCCCGCTTTTTCGCCTTTGCGGCGAGTTCCAGATGGAGAATCGTGGCATCGGGATGTGAGAAGTCGATCAAGACATCCGCTTGGTCGATCGCCTCGACCACCTTGAACTCCTTGTCTTGAGAGGCACAGAAGAGAATTCGCCGTCCCATTTTTCCCGAGGCGCCCTTGATGAGAATTTTGATCATTAATGGGAATCTAGAGAGATCAGAGCGTGATGGCAACTTATTTTCAAAAAAACGCTTCCCCAATCGACTTTCATAGCGTAAAGGGGTTCATTAACGTCTTAAACATGTCCCGAAGAGTTCCACTTTTCATCTTACTGGTACTGGTGGTTTTTGCTGTTTCCTTTGGATTTTCGCGCGTCGTGCAGGCAGGAGTGCTCTCTTCCCTGGCGACGTTGGGCGCCAAAAGGGGGCTCGAGATTTACGATCAAAAAGAGAAGTACGATTCGATCCTCCCGATCTTCAAGCTTGAAGGGGACTACTACCGCCCCTTGAAGGATGCACAAGGTTTTCATGTCGGTTCGGAATTTGGGATGGCCTTCATTGGCGGTGAATTTGATTTTACTCGTCTCTATGAGACCAATCCCAATCACACCTTCGATATGCTCTCGGCACAACTTCTCTATCGGATGGCGCTGATTAAAGAGGCGCAGATGAATATCTCTGTCGGATGGAAGTTTCTCTGGGGAGATGCGAGGAATGGGGGGCCGGGGATCGGTGTACCGCTTTATTTCTTCCCGGCGAAACGATGGACGATCGAAATAAAACCTTACTTGCATTTTAATCAGGACATACCGGATGAGGAGAATATTGTTCTGGAGGATGGAACAATTCAAGACGATGATGTTCATGAGAGTACCTTTATGATCGATCTGCTGGCCGGGATTCGTTACAAATATAAGAGGGTCGGTTTTCGTGCCGATTATCGAATTGTTCATATCAAGGAAGAAAAGAACCCGTGGCATGGCCCTCAAGCCGGTCTCTTTTTTGAGTGGTAATGAAACGTTGTCTGTTTTTTCAAAATGATAAAATTATCTTTTTGATAAAAGACTCCTTCGCCAAGAGAAAAAAATCACTTTAAAATTCAAATAGTTATCTGCGTTAGTCTGAGGGGGTTATGGCGCTGAAGTTGCATACTCAAGGAGAGAAGATGCAGAGGTTACTCTTATCCTTACTAACCTTGGTCTTTTCCTTCCCTCTATGGGCGATTGATATTCCGAATCAGGCATCACAGAGCCAGATTCAGGAAAGAGTTATCCGAGGTTCCCAACCGACGATACAACTCAACACCTACAATCGGCTCAAGATTCCGCAGTTTCGTTTTGAGAAAATTACTCCGCCGGAAGAGGAGGAAACAGGAGGAGGAAGAGGCACGGATCTGCTTGGTTCCGATTCGGCAGAGATGGAAGGGACCTTCCGAATCAACAATGGGGGACTTGGTAATGGGGGGAATGAGAGTTTTTACTGTAGTGGCCAGGATGAGGTGATGGCATATCGACGGCTTCTCTCTTTGGGCAGAACCGGTTTTTCGGCCAACAATGGAGAGGGGAACAAGGGGAATTACAGCTTATTATGGGTTAATGACGGCTGTCGGACGCAGCAGGAATGTGGCGGGCTCCCGATAGACTCAAAAAGCTATCTGTTAGCCTCCCCCCTTTTTGCGACCAATTGTCACCCCCTCGGTAGAAAAGGGGTTTGGGATGATACGATGTTTGTGAACCCTCCGGGTGGTGGAATGACCTCACCCCTCTCCCAGGAGTTTCCTGCCTGGAAAGAGAGGAACAAGATCGACGATCAGTGTGGATTTCTCTTCGGACGGTATCTCGTGAATCAGATCAGCGGTGATGTCACGCCGGAGAATGCCGCAGGTCATCTCGATATCGCGATCAGTGGCCACTTGAATCACCTGGAGGCAAGTAGTCCGCGGTCTGTCGATGCCCCTTATGACTTCCAGCATCTGAAATGGGGTTTTGTCTGCCCGCAGATTTCTGCCCTCGGCAAATATCAATCCAATCCACTCTTTCGACGTACCTGGGGCGTTTCGGGAGTCCGGGGAGATGTTGGTGACGAATGGCGGGGTCATCATGAACTCCTGCTTCGTTCTGCTGTGAGTGATCTTGCGCGTGCGATTGCCGAAGGAAATTTCGGCGATCTCTCTCCAGATAATGGATCCAGCGCCGAGGAGCGTGAAATGGCTGATGTCATCATCAATGTCTGGAATATCTTGAAGACGATGGTCGATCAGGTCGCCTGGACCCCTTGCTCCGGATGGTCCTGTGCCGCTCAGAGATACTATTACCGTCTGCGTGGCCTCCCTCCACGGATTACGGTCAAGAGCTGTGATCGGATGGCCTGGGGTTCTATTGTCGAATACAATCATGACGACAACAAGCTCTGCATCCAATCCGACGTCGCGCATGACTGTCATAGCAAGAGGAGTCTTGGTTCCGCTGCCACGTATAATGTGCGTGGGAGTTTTGATGGCCACTGCTACGCCTCTTACGGCACATGGAGGGATGGCGGGATCTATGAGCGGGAGTGGGAGACAAATACCGGTTATGAGATCCGGGACAGTGGGACGGGGTTGATCCCGCGTGTTTCCGGGGAGGTACCTGCTTCGGGGTATAGTCCGATGATTAGTTCGCTGATCGCACACCAGTTGGTGCATGCCTATTTTCAACGCGTTCATGACTTGGGTCAGATGGGGGGCTGGCCTGAAAATCGAGAGGCGTTGAGGGAAGAGCAGTTAGCGGTCACGGCACAGGCGGCGGTCCTCTTCTATCTCGGTTACCTCCAATACGCGCCGACTGATTTTGAGTTGAAAAAAAACAACTTTGTTCTGAGCTACACGACAGCGGGTGGCAGTGTCCAATCCGTGGTGGAGGGACTTCGTCTCCTCTATCCAGCCGAATGTCGAGGCTATGGAGGGATCTATCTCGGCCCGCTCTGTCAAAATATGCGAAACATCATGAGGTCGCTTCGTCAGGGGCGGGTGGAGGATTCCCAGCTGGTCGCGATGCTTCATTCGATGGCCCCCCTGCTGCCCCATCCAAAAAAGATGACCTACAATGGGGAGGTACGTGATTTTGAGATACCGGCTACGACCTCCTGTGCGGCGCCTCCCCCGTATGCGGAACCGTTGATCCAGCGTGGGCAAGAGGAGACGATCAGACAGACAATCAATCCCGAGTTTGAAATCCAGATCGATTCGAGTCAGAGGCGTCGGATCGAAGAATGGAGGAGGAGGCGGTGAGGTTAGGAAGGTTGCTTATCTTTGGGTTTCTGTTTCTTTTGATCTCAGGCGATCTTTTGGCCATTGGAACCATTTTAGGACAAAACCAGAATCAAGCGATGCGAGATTCTCTACGAGAGAGAATGCCGGATTTTGGTGACCGGTTGCAGCTCAATCGCGAATCCCCTGAGGGGTGTCGTCGCGAAGAGGTTGTTTCGTCTCGACGAAACGATCCGATGCTGGATCTCCGATGTATTCGAACCATCTGTGGAGGTCATTTCTGGGGGGAATCGGCACTCGACAGTTGCTGTGAACGCCAGACCGTCACCGAGGAGCTGGAGGGGGGAATGACCCGTGAATACAGGAGATGTTACTATCGAGCGCCGAAGCAGCGTCGTGCGCGAGAGGAGTGGCAAGAGATCCCGTTTTTGATTCGAGGCCCCGTTGAACTCTGCGGCAATGACCTCTTGTCGCCGGATGAGATAGAGGGACTTCGACCCTCCTCGCTTCTCGACTCCCTCGTCTCGACCGCCTTTGCCTCTGAAGTTTTACGAATAGCGACCAGTGAATGGACGGAGGCTGAGCGTCGTGAGATGGCGACAGTTCTGAAGGAGGTTGGAAACCGGATCGATGAGGCGCTGAATACGGGGAATATCACAGAGGTGGGACCGGAGGGAAGTCTTATTCGGGAATATATCTATTCAACACTCTCCGTCGTCCGGTATCTCAGTCATACCCTTGTCCCATCAGACCCCGAGTTCCCATGCCCTGCAGATTGCTTGGGCAACCTCTGTCCGATGACCGACAACAACTTTTATCCCGTTTGGATTACGCCAGAGGTCCCTTGTTCTTCAGGTCATTGTATTCTCGGAGAGACGGATGCGCTGAATGTTATCGCAACAAACCAGGAATTTTCTGTTTCACGCCTTCCGGCGGCACGTGGAATTGTTGCCCAAAACTCTAGCCATGAGGCGGCACACGCCCTTTTTTATTACATCCATGGAAACTATACCTTTGATACGACGAATCCGGTTTATGATTTTGGTGGTTTTGAGAATATTCATACACAACTTGAAAACGAAATGACCGCAAGGGCGGTCGGGGCGATTGTCTATCACTTTCTCCCTGACGCGATACGGAACTCCCTACCGCCTCAGCACATCGATATCGGGACGAGGTTGGAGGCCCGTTATGAGCTCCTGCTCCATGATCCGTTGATCGGGCTTATGCAGCTGATCGAGCCGTACGCCCAAGGATACTATATTGTAAATTTTTACCGTCGACATCTTCTCGGTGCCGAATGGCAGCGAGTTGAGTCGTGTGTTGTCGATACACTCCTGGAGCATCCCGAATTGAATACGGCAGATCCGGTGATTTCGTCACAGCTTTTTGGAGAATGCATTGCGCGTCGTGTTGGGTCTCAGAATCTTCAGGATCTTATCCTGACCCTCATTAATCAGATCCTCGATAGCGGTGGTCCTGTCCGTCTCAGCTGTCTCGCGACGGCAGGTATCCCGCCTGAGGCCCCGATGGGACCATCACAACACCATCACGATATGGTTGGTTGTTCCGCGAGTTCGGATCCGTTCGGGGAAGAGGTCGCTTGCGATCCTCTGGAAGGAGATCCGCCGCCCGATGACAGTGACGGACCTGGGCAAGGGGATCGTACGGCACCCGGAGACGACACCGGTCGCGCGCCTGATTGTGTCACCTTTTATCAGAGATTTCAGACGGAGTCCCCCTCCTCGATCACGTCATCCTGCTACCAGTGGTGCTGGAACCATGCCCATACGAATCCGGGGCTTTGCCAATTGTTACGCGATAATGACGTCACTGCCGGTTGTTCCTTGTCGGGAGGGGATTCTCATTGCAACAATGCACTTGAGGATTCTTGCGTAGCCAATCCGAGGGAAGTCGGTTGTCTGGATCTTTGTGAAGCGGACTCCGGACGCGATCATTGCGATGATCTCTGCCGGCTGGAATATCACGACTACTGTTTTGATTTCTGTCGTGAGGCCCGGGAGGCGGGACGAACACCCCCTTCATTTTGTTTCGATGCTTGTGAATCGGCGGATATCGGCGCTGCCTTTTGTCATGAGTATTGTGAAGACGACGAAGATCCGGAGTTCTGTGGGAGGATCTGTCAGTCGTCGACATATGCCGATGAGGATTTTTGTCGAAGACGATGTTCCAATGCTGATTTTACATCCCATCCGAGCTGCCCCGGCGTTTGTGAGGCCCACGGTTGGACAGCTCGCAATAACGTTTGGTGGTGTAATGAGGCGTGTGAGGCCAATCCAGACACCAGCTACTGTCAGGAATATAATGCAGAGAGAGAGGAGATGGAGGAGGAGCGGAGACGGGCTGAGGAGGAAGCAGCGAGGAGGGAAGATGAAGGCGATGGTTGCTCTCGTGGATGGACTTATCGGAGAGGGTCGGTTCCGGTTACAAACGATGGCTGTTTCCCGTTTGTCGGCAATATAAAATGTTGTGGCAGCAATTGTGAACCGGATGGAGCGAACCAGGCCTGTACCGATACTGGCTGGTGTGGTTGTGATCCTGATCCGGATCTGTCGAGTTACTACAACAGCTGTCTCAGGCCTGATTCCAGTGATTGGGATGAAGCGATGCTTCTCGGGGATTCAGAGGATCTCTTCTATCACCATGCTGCTGGAGCGGAGTGTATTCGAGGTCTCGGTGCCGCATCGAATGACGAATGTGTCTGTGTTGGGGCTGGCTTGCCGATCTACTGCTATCCGAACAACTCGTCCATACCAGAAAGAGTCAGAGGTCGTTGTTGTTATGATACCGGTGCCTGTGTCACCAGAAGCAGCTTGGGGTTGCCATGAGAAAGATTCTTTTTTTGATATTTCTTTTTTCTTTTCTTCATGCGGGTGAGGATCTATTGCCACCCCACTATCGTGTCGATCAGAAGCTGAGTTCGGAATTCTCGAAGGGGACGAAGAATCTGGAGACGAAGGTTTACCTTTTGGATGATAACATGGAAGCGGTCTTGGAGCTTCTGGCATCAAAGGGTATTTCCCTCAGAAACAATTTGGAAGAAAAGAGGGAGGAACGGGTCAGTTTGAAGGGGCTCAAAAGCTTGAAGGTTTCGAGTGATTACCGAAGGTATTCGGGATGGAGGGAAGACGGAACATTTATTATTGTTGCGAGTCATTATTTTGATCCCGATGAGAAAAAATGGGTCAAAAAGACAAATCTGATTTTGATTGCCCAACCATCTCCAAAACCAACCCCTCAAAAAGCCCGGAAACGGTAAGGTTTTATTTGATTGATCTCTTTCCGGTTAAATGATTATTTCTATCCGCCTTGCGAAAGAAACTTTTATTTCCCCTTCTGTTCGTTGTCCTTCTCGTAGTTCCCTTACGCCTTGCCAGAGCCGATCTTGCCGAAGTCGCTGCCTGGTCCCTCTTGGGGGGTGCCGCACGGACCCTGGAGGTTCACGACCGAAAAGAACAATACGATTCAATCCTTCCGGTTTTTAAACTCGAGGCTGATTATCAGAGGCTCTTGCAGGATGTGCATGGAGTTCATGGTCTTGCGGAACTTGGGATCGCCTTTCTGGGAGGTGATGTCGAATTCACGCGCTATTTTGAAAGCAATCCGTCACAAGGTTTTGACATCTTTTCCGTTCACTTTCTCTACCGACTTGCCTTGATCAAGGAGGCCCAGCTCAATATCGCTGTCGGGTACAAGAAATTTTGGGGGGATGTGCAAAACGACTCGCTCGATATCGGTTTTCCGCTCTATTTATTCCCGGGGAAGAAGTGGACGATCGAGGCGAGGCCGTTTTTTTCGTTCATCAATCAAGACAATCCGATTGTTTACGATCTGCAGGGGGGGCTTCGTTACAAACACAAATACGTTGGGGTTCGAGGAGGCTACCGCTTTGTCCATGTGGCGAATCACGAATGGCATGGACCGCAGATCGGACTATTTTTTGAGTGGTGATAAATAGATAGTCAGGAGGGGAGATGTCGGGGGACATTAGACCTTCCCATTCGGGTAACGAGTCGAAGATTCGCGTTTCGGCACCGGCTCGGTTTACAGAAACGCCGTCCGAACCGACTCAGGCCGATCCTGTTACCGCGTCCCGTTTCTCACTCAATCCTTTTTCCCCTGAGGCATTTGATAGGAAATTTTATGCCTTTGAGGTGAAGGGAGAACTCTCACTTTCTTCTTTCTTTGGTCCCTGGCATACCGTGACACTGAACGGTCATCCCGAAGTCGAGGTTCCGTGGACAGATTCCTATCTCCTGGCGGAGTGGGAATCATTTCTTCTGGGTGCCGGTGCGAATCGTGAGGTGGATCGTTGGAGCGGTGACTCTCGTGTGACCTATTCATGGAAAGGGAAGAAGCTGATCGTTCTCTCGCATACAGAGGAATTTTTGACATTCGAGTTTTTTGATTCATCAGGGAAGAAGAGCCATGTCAGGAAGTTGACAAAACCGCTGAGACCACCTCTGAGGGTGGTGCCACCCAAGCCTGGGAAGAATTCTTCTGAATACACGCTGACGATTCATGGTTGGGATTTTAAGGTCATCGCTATTTTTCCTGAAGATTATGATGACGAAGAGAAGAGGGAGACCCTGAAAGATATTGGAGAGGCGCTTCAACGCCTTCCTCAGAGGAGGATTGGTCGCTATGCCTCATCGGTTGGTGCGGAAGTTCCGATAAAGATCATCATCACCACGAAGGAAAAGGCAAAGGAGCTCAAATTTTATCTGCACGGCGCCGGTGGTCTTTATTTCTCGGATCAGAATCATGGCTGGATTGATCTCGAGGCGGAGGATCATGCATTCCGTCGGACGACTCTTCATGAAATCGCAGGACATGGGGACGATGATATCCGTGCCCCCGATGACAATCCCGCCTATATGACCGATTCTCAGCGAAGCGCCCTCGCGGATTATTATGTCTGGAAACTCAGGCGCTGTCTTTCTTCAGAAGAGTTGGCGACTTACGCCAAGGCAAGCGAGATTTATCGCAATCGATTGCGTGATCCGGAGGCCTCTTCATTTGATCTCAAGATTCTGGAGAATGACCTTGATCCATTTCGAGAGAAGATTTCGCGCTGTTTTGTCTCTCCTTATGCTGTTGAGGGGTCTCGGGGTATCCCAAGCCAGCTTCGAGCCCCACGTGAAGACTATGCTGAGGTCGTTGAAAATTTTTTTGAGGTACTTGCAGGAGAAAATGGGAAAGTCCACGAGCCCCTTTTTACCCTCTTGGGTCTCGATTATCTGATGGATCAGTACCGTGTCGATTCGATTGGGCAGATACAACAGGGAGAGATTTTTTCGAAGGAAAGTTTTGAAACAGTCTTGGGGATTCATCTCGCTTTCGGAGAAGAAGTGGTGGCCGAAGTGGCGGAAGGAGGAGAAGAATTGTCTGGAGGCCGATGGATCCGTAATCGTACAGGCATCGTCGGGACAGTTCGCTTGGGTATTGGAGTGGCCAGGCAAGATATGACTGATCAAGATTCATTGGAGAAAGAAGCGGTCAGAATCGAAGCGCTTCCAGGGTATCGATGGAATCATTTCAGCGCAGGTCTTGTGATGGCACAAAACTTTTTTGGGGGCCATTCTGAGGAGAGTCGATCGGATATCGGTCTTTGGTCACAGCTTTTGAAAGAAAAGGGGAGCTTCGCCTTCTTCCTGGAAACAGAAGGTGGGGTAGGGTGGGCCCAATCGGAAGACGAGGAAGATAGCGCCGCCTATTGGTTGGGTGGAGGGGCAGGCCTCATGTTTCAGGGGTTTGCTTCTTTGACGGCTCAAGGCAGGCTTGTCCAGGGAGAAGACGACCTCCAAGGGGAGGTGGGGGCGATGATCGGTCTTGACCTCTATCATCTCCTGAACCGACTCGGGGGAATTGGTAAATAATTTATCAGCTAACTAATTGAAATATAAGTAAAATTTAACCATTCAAATTCGACTTGTAGCACAACTCATACCCCCCGAAGAGCCGATAATTATCTCTGGAGGACTCTATTTTGGGCGGCTCGATTGCAGACAGATTGAATCAGCTTCTGCAGGCCAATGGGGTTGATCCTTCTCGGATTCGGGTCTCCTCCTGCGATGAAAAAGAGGTCTGTTTGGTCGAGGCGGATCGGGACATAGGCGATCCTTGGCTAACAACATTTAAGACCGTCGACAGTCTCTCTGAATTTGTTTTTCAGCGGACCGGTTTTCAGCTCCCCGCCGGCGTGATTAATCCGCAGGCAAACAAGGTACTCTCCGATTGGTCGTCACGAGGCCTCTCGCTTTCCCCAGGTGATTTTGACAGACGAGCTTTTGCCTTTCATGTGAGGAATGATTCCTCAGTTCCTCCCTCCTTGAGCCCCTTTCATCAGGTGACACTCAAAGGTCACCCGGACCAGCATGTCCCGTGGACCGATCCCTATCTCTTGGCAGAATGGGAGTCATTCCTCTTAGCAAATGGTGTAACGCGCGCCGTTTACAAGGAAGATAATAAACTCACGACCGTCTATTTTTTTAAGGATGCCCCTTTGGTCGCTGTGACACAAACCGAGAACCAAGTTCGATTCCAATTTTATGATCAGAAAGGGAATGAAATTCTAGACAAGGTTTTTCATAAGCCAGAGAAGCCGGAAGTCGTCATTCACCAAATCGTGGATAACAGTTCTCCTCAGCCTGAGTTCTACCGGATCGGGGTCTTGGGTCATATTCTCACCGTTTTTGCCTTTTTCCCTGAAAGCTGTTCCCCCGATCAAAAAAAACAGATTCTCTTTCGAATCGGAGAGACGTTTCGAACCCTTCCTGCCTCTGAAATCGCCCACTATTTAAATCCGCCACCAGGGGAAGAAAAGGCGCTTCGTATCGTACTCGCGACTCGAGAGGAGGCGATGAAACGTGGGTTCATCTCTCAAGACTCTTCTAATACTGTTGCCGGAATTTATCATTCCGGCGAAAACTTTACTTGGCTTGGTTTGATCGGTGAGGGGGATCCCACTCTGAATTCGATCCTTCATGAGATCGGAGGTCATGCCGATGCTGACCTTCGTGTCCCAGAAAATTTAGTTGTCATTACCTCGCCCGACCAGAGTGCGCTGCGGGATTATTATGTCTGGAAGGTTCAGAAAGTGGCGACACCCGATCAGATCGCCGCCTATGAAGAGGCACTCCGGCTCTATAAGGAAATGAATAGCGAGCGAGATTTTAATGGTTTTGACTATGACCTTCTTGGGCAGGTTATTGACCGCTTTCATGAGGCAGCTTCCCGTCACTTTCTTTCCACTTACGCCCTCGCGGGGCCACGAGGGATACAGGATCAGGCGTTGGAGCCCCATGAGGACTACGCCGAGGTTCGAGCGATCTTTTTGGAGCTCTTGGCCCCTCAACAGCGCGGTGCGCAGCCGGTTTCGTTCCATGAACTTCGTAGCCGTGATCCCCTCATCGTCTTGATGGCCCTCGGTTATCTGATGGACGAGTATCAGGTCTCCGAAATTGGTGGGATAAAAAGGGAAGAGCTTTTTTCGGAAAAGGCGTTTCGAGAGGTTCTCGGGATCGACCTGAAGTCGATGAAAGGGAAGAAATTAGAGGTCGGTGATTTTCGACGGACGCCGGAGATGCGCTGGGTGCTGGACCGAAAGGGGCCCGTGCTCCATACACGCGTGGGATTTTCAGTGGGGGAGATGAATGATTACGGAAGACCGGTTCCGACGATCTCGGGTCCTGAATTTAGTCTCCGTCCCGGCTATCGATTCAGGAGTCAGGCGGTTGGAATTAAGTTGGAACAAGGTTTTTTTTCTAGCCGTCCAGTTTCACCTCCTTCTCCTTCGGATCCTGAGAGGCCATTTGCCTTTGGGTTACACGAAGAGATCGGTCTTTGGGGTCAGTTGATGAGGGAGAATAGAGGACGTGCTGGGGCGATGGTTTTGCTGGAGCCTACCGTTGGTTTCCGATCGCTTGACCCCGGAGTGGGGCCCAGAAGGAATGGCTTGTCGGTAGGGGGTGCGGTAGGTGCGGCGCTTCTGGATGGGGCATTTGGGTTATTCCTGAGCGGTGACTATTTTCAGGGGGGCGGTGTGAAGGGATGGAGAATTGGGATGGCGATAAACGTTGATCTTTACCACATGTTCATTAGGTAAATCAGATCAGGTGGTATTCCTTCAGGACCTTGATGAGACGCTCCCGATTTTCTTGTGATATCTCACAGAGCGGGAGTCGAAACTCTTCACGACATTTTCCCATCAAGGCGAGGGAGGTCTTGACCGGGACTGGATTTGTTTCGAAAAAGACCGCGGCATGGAGCGGCATCAGTTCTTCATGGACCTTCTTCGCCTCGTTCTTTTTCCCAGAGGCAAAAAGATCCCACATCTTCGCCATTCGTGAGGGGACAATATTCGCCGTGACGGAGATCGATCCGCAACCACCGAGTGCCAGAATGTCATAATTTTGGGCATCCTCTCCGGAGAGGACGGCAAATTCTGGCCCACAAAGATCGACGACTTTTTTGATCTGTTCGAGATTTCCGCACGCCTCCTTGATTCCGATGATGTTCGGTATCTTCGCAAGACGGGCGACTGTTTCCGGCAGGATGTTGACTGCCGTTCGGCCAGGGACATTATAAAGGAGGATCGGGAGGGCGACCGACTCGGCAATCGCCTTGAAGTGTCGATAGAGCCCCTCCTGGGTCGGTTTGTTATAGTAAGGTGCGACCTGAAGCGACCCATCGGCCCCTAGTTTCTCGGCATTTTTCGTGATCTGGATCGCCTCGGCGGTGGCGTTCGAGCCGGTCCCTGCCAATACCTTGACCCTGCCGGCAACCTGTTCGATCGTGATCTGGATCACACGGTCATGCTCCTCGTAGGAGAGAGTCGCCGCCTCACCGGTAGAGCCACACGGAACGATTGCATCGGTCCCCTCCGCAATCTGCCAATCGATCAGGGCGCGTAATGCCTTTTCATCGACCTTGCCGTCCTTAAATGGGGTGACGATGGCGACGATCGAGCCTTGAAAGGGATGTTTCATGGCGCTTCAACTCTCAAGAACTCCTTGAAAAAACAAGCATCTTTTTTGTCGTTCGACCGAAAACAGCGGTGTTAACTTATTATGGTACGCATCAACACCCAAGGTTCTCTGCTAGGGTTTTGTTTGAGGCATATTGCCGAGATCTCTATTGGTGCTGCTCTCGTGGGAGTGGCGGTGGCTCTTCCGACTTTAATCAAGCCAACTCGACCTTCTTCAAGACCCAAGCGATGCGATGCAGAAGGAGAAAAGGGGACAGTTCCTCAATCCTATTCCCGAGGGGATCCCCCTCGGGATTTTTTTGTTGGCATAGAGGGATTCAGAGATCTCCTCTGGTCTGCTGCTGTTCCGATCGCTTCATTACCTGAAGCGGTTCGAGGCAGTGAACCTTTTGCCGTCCAGATCTTCAGAAGAGACTATGAACCGCATGGGGATGAGTCTTTTGATCCATTAGATCAGCCCACAAATTCTGGCAGGATTCCTCCAGTCCCTCTGACCATTGAATTTTCTTACCCAGATGGGAGCAAAGGGTCGGCTCCTGTTCAATTATTTAGCGACCATGGGGTTCCACTGAAGCCAGATGAGATAGAGGGTTTAGCAGTTGGACTGACCTGTGGGGAATGGGCTTGCAAGTGGGGGGCCTATCTTCTCTATTCTCGCGAAGGTTCCGATCAACACCGCTTGCTGCTTTTTAATGGGTTTTTGGAGAGCGGTGGCATGGGAATTAAAGTTTGCCGTACGGAGCCTAATGATACCGTCTTCGAAGAAGACGGTGCCTACAGGTTTCGAAGCCCTGTTCCTAGCAATTATGATGGGACAGAATTTTTTCTTGTTCCGAAATCATCGGCAGGTATTAGCCAAAGTTTGAGGTTGCCTACTTTCTGCGATGTTTTAAGTTACTAAATCTCGATTTCCCTCCAGGAGTTTGACGTTCACCTTGCCACTTTCTATTTCCACTCAAGGCCAGCCTGTTTGAGTATTGCCTTCAGAAGGCCAGGGCCGATGATTTTTCCTGAATGGACAGGCACGGTAACCTTTTGTTTCGTTATTGGGTGGACAAAATGTTGATGAGATCCCTTGGAGTCGAAAGGTTCAAAACCATGACCTTTCAAGAATCGGATTAATTCCTTGGCCGTAAGGCGAGGAAGACGTGAGCTCAAGCAGGTAACTCGACAACCGTGTGGAATGTTCTTTCTTCGGTGGGAACAAATTCACCCTGTTTCTTAAGGGCACGTACATGAAGAAAGATGGCCTTTTTGACATTCTTCATTGCCTCTTCAACGGTGCGACCTTGAGAAAAGCAACCGGGCAATGCAGGGACGACCACATAATATCCTTCCCCATCTTCTTCAGGCATAACATCGATAGCAAAACGAAGAGCCATGATGCTTATATTAGCAAAATGGCTCCGAAAGAAAACAAGAAACTTTTCCCTAAAAAAACTGATAAGCGAGGTAATTAGTAGGGGGCTTGAGGAGGATACTTTATGAGGACAAGCGCGACACGTTTTTTTACCGCATTAGGTCTCACTGGTTTAGCGTCCGCACTGGCTGTTGGGGCATGGTTGCGGGCGCAGGCCCAGGCAGAACAGCGACTACGCGGAACGAAGAGGGTCTTTTTAGGTGAAAATCCTGGAGGGGATGTTTTTTTAATGGCCGAACAGAGTCGTTTGTTTCCCCCTTCTCTTGATGGTTTGAACGCGCTTCGCTTTGAGATAAGGGAGGGCGATGACGAGGCAATTTTGGTTGGTTTTACGAAAGAAGGAGGGAGACAGTTTTGGGAATATGTTCGGTTACCGATAGATTCGCTAACCGACTCTTGTCTCCCGATCAGTGGAATTGCACTCGTCACCTATTGTCCATCGGATTGGTCGGATGGATGTCTCTTCGGAGCTTATATTCTCACTAAGCCCAGAGATTCTCATCAGGTGCAATTTGATTCTTACTCCGGTATATTTAATGAGTCAGGTATTCGAATTTACTGTGAGGCTCGTCAAACAACAACTTTGGCAGACGAGGCAGAGGAGGAGTTTGTTTTTCGCGCCCCGAACCCACTTGAGGATCGAAGTGAGGAAGTGAAGGAAGAGGATAGAGGACTGGTTGTTGTTGGAACGGATACGGGGAGGACAGTAAAACTGAGTGCCCCAAAGCTTGTTTGCCCTGAGATGACCTACAATCCGCAAAACGATTAAATCTCGATTTCCCCTTTAAACACCGTCGCAGCAGTGCCGGTCATGTAGATGTGATTGTCAGAACGGCTCCATTCGATATCGAGACTCCCCCCCAGGAGTTTGACGTGAACCTTGTTTTCCGTCAGGTGGTTCAAGCGGCTCGCGACGACCGCGGCACAGGCGCCACTACCACAGGCGAGTGTCTCTCCGGCGCCCCGCTCCCAGGTCCTCATATGAATCTCTGACGAGGAATCGATTTCGACAAACTCGACGTTTGTTCTCTTCGGAAAAAGATAAAACCGCTCGAGCAAAGGACCCAGTTGCGTCACCGGATATTTCGGAAGGTCGTCGACAAAGAGGACACAATGGGGGTTTCCCATCGAGACGCAGGTCACACGGTATTCACGCCCCTCTAGCCGGATCGGTCGATTGATGACCCTCCCTTTTAGTTTCATCGGGATCAGATTTGCCTTCAGGATCGGTTCCCCCATATCCACTTCATAACGATCCTTTGAGAGGATCCGGATCTTCTGAATCCCGGCGAGGGTCTCAACTGTCAGCTCTTTTTTGGAGGTCAGTTTTTCATCGGTAACATACTTGGCGAGACATCGGATGCCGTTTCCGCACATCTCCACACAACTTCCGTCGGCATTATAGATCTCCATCATGAAATCGGCCTTCTTTGACTTTTTCACGATCAGCAGCTGATCGGCCCCGATCCCCTTTCGTCTGTCACAAAGGAGCCTTGAGTTTTTCTCCGGGTTGGGAAACTTCAGACGAATCCCGTTGATAAAAACAAAATCGTTCCCAATGCCATGCATTTTGACAAAATTGATTTTCATATATCAACCCTACACAAGAAATTTCGGGACATGTTCTCCTTTTAATAAATCCTTATATTCCTCACGTTGTCTCACCACGTAAAACTCATTGCCATGGACGAGGACCTCAGCAGCCCGCAGCCTGGAGTTGTAATTCGAGGCCATCGTGAACCCATACGCCCCTGCGCTCATGATGGAGAGGAGTTCATTGGCGGGTAAAACCGGAAGGGGACGATTTTCTGCGAAGAAATCCGCGGATTCACAGACCGGCCCGACGACATTGACCCTTTCTTTTCTTCCACCTCGTTTTTTGACCGGAAGGATTTCATGATAAGAACCGTAGAGGGCAGGACGGATCAGGTCATTCATCGCCGCATCGACGATCACGAAATTTTTGTTCCCCTGTTTTTTTCGATACAAAAGACGGGTCAACAAGATCCCTGCGTTTCCAGCGATCACCCGACCCGGTTCGAGGAGCAGTGTGATCCTCATATCCTTAAGCTCTTTCTTAAGCGCTCCGGCATATTGAGCTGGTGAAGGGGGGGTTTCATTTTTATACGGGATTCCGAGTCCGCCCCCTAAATCGATGTATTGAATGTCAAACCCCTTCTGTTTCAAAAGCTGGACGAAGTCCCGAAGTCTTCGGACGGTATCAATGAACGGTTTGAGTTGTGTGATTTGGGATCCAATGTGACAGCTGACCCCACGGATGATGAGGCTGTCGTATTTTTTAGAGGCCTCATATAACTTGAGGCTCTCTTTGATCTGGATCCCGAATTTACTTTTTTTGAGCCCTGTCGAGATATATGGGTGGGTTTTGGGATTGATATCAGGATTGACCCGGATCGCGACCGGGGCCCTCTGGCCGATCCTTTTGGCGACGTTTGCCAGTGTGAGCAGCTCATCCGCCGATTCGACATTGAAGAGAAGAATGTCGCTCCTCAAGGCGTATTCCATTTCGGCCTCTGTCTTTCCAACCCCCGAGTAGACGATGCGATGTGCTGGAACCCCGGCCGTCAAGGCGCGGAACAGCTCGCCTCCGGAGACGATGTCGACCCCTCCTCCCCATTTGGAGACCGCGCGCAGGAGCGCGATATTCGAGTTGGTCTTCATCGCGAAACAAGTGAGATGCGAAATCCCCTGAAAGGCGGCATCAAAAACACGGAAATGTCTTCCGAAGGTGGCAGAACTGTAGACATAAGTCGGTGTCCCGACCTCTTCGGCAATTTTTTGCAAGGGGACCTCTTCGCAATGAAGCTCGTTTTTTTTGTAGTGAAAGTGATGCATCAGGGGAGCCTTTCCTCGAGCCGTTTGATCTCTTTCAGGACAGTTTGTCGTGCGGTGCCCCCAGTGGTGCGTCTCAAGTTTACAGAAATCTCAGGCTTCAGGATCTGGTAAACCTCCTGATTAAAGGTTTTTGAGAAACGTCTGAAGTCGGCAAGTGACAATTCATGTAATTCTTTTTTCTTTTGAAGGGAAAAGAGGACAACCTTCGAGACGATTTCATGAGAGCTGCGGAAATCGACTCCTTTTTTGACGAGCCAATCGGCCAAATCGGTAGCGAGGAGGAAACTGTCTGATACCGCCCTCTGAAGCGCTGTTCGGTTCGGCTGGACCTTTGGCATCATCGCAGCGAGGATGTCGATACAGTTAATCACTGTCTCGAAAAGATCAAAGACCGCCTCTTTATCCTCCTGCATGTCTTTATTGTAGGCGAGCGGGAGTGATTTCATGACAGTGAGAAGAGAGATCAGATGACCATAAACACGACCGGTTTTCCCACGGATCAGTTCCAGGATATCGGGATTCTTTTTTTGTGGCATCATGGAGGAACCGGTACAGAATGAGTCGGGGAGATGGATGAAATTAAATTCAGTCGTCGACCAGAGGATCCATTCCTCAGCGAGGCGGGAGAGATGCATCATGAGAAGAGAGGAGAGTGAAGCGATCTCGATTGCGAAGTCTCGATCAGAAACGGCGTCCAGGCTGTTGTGGGATACCTCTGTAAACCCAAGGTCACGGGCGACCCCCTCTCGATCTACAGGGAATGCGGTCCCTGCGAGGGCTCCAGAGCCTAAGGGACTGATGTTGATGCGGCGAAAGACCTCAAGGATGCGAGTTCGATCCCTTTCCCACATCTCGATATAGGCCAGGAGGTGATGGGCAAAGCGGATCGGTTGAGCCCTTTGAAGATGGGTGTACCCTGGCATTAAGATATCGACTGTCTCTTTCGCCTTTTTAAGCGTTGCCCGTTCCAAGCCGACAAGGGAGTCGTGGAGTTCTTCTAGCCGGTCGCGACAGTAGAGACGAAAATCAAGGGCGACCTGATCGTTTCGACTCCGTCCTGTGTGAAGCTTTCCTCCAACTCGACCAATCTTTTTTATCAGCGCTGATTCGATATTCCGATGCACATCCTCAAGCTCTTCTTTGAACTGGAATTTTCCAGACTGAATATCGCGAACAACCGCATGGAGTCCCCCGGCAATTTTTTTTGCCTCTTTCTTGGAGAGGATTCCGGCCCGCGCAAGTCCACGCGCATGGGCCATGCTGCCTAATATATCGTAATAATAGAGCTTTTTGTCGAACTCCACCGATTGGGTAAAATCGAGGGCGAGGGGATCAAGTCCCTTTTCAAATCGCCCACTCCATTTCTTTTTTGCCATGTTTGCTCCTCGTTTGATCCGCGTGAGTTAACATTAAGGATATGAAGAAAGCAAGAAACACCACTTGACAGGGGAACCCCTTTTCTAGATAATGCCTCCAGTTCAGAAAATTTTCAGAAAAAAACTCATCAGAAACAACAAGGATTTCCTCATTAGCCAAAAGCCTTTTAAAAAATGAATCGTCCCAGAAGAAATCGACCGCGTGAGGCCTTTCGGCCTGACCATAGTTTGGACCCCCCTGCCAATGGAGCCCCTATGCCTGCTTTAGACCCACAAGATACCATCTCCCCTGAAGATATTCAGGGGCAGGTCATGTATTTGAGCGACCTGAAGAAGAAAAAAATCAGTGAGCTGGTCGAGATGGCCCATAGCTTCAATATTGAAGGGGCGGCGGGGATGCGTCGACAGGAGTTGATATTTGCCCTCCTCAATGCCCAGGCAAATCAGAATGGAATGATCTTCGGTGATGGGATTCTGGAGATACTTCCCGATGGTTTTGGTTTCCTGCGGGCCTCTGATTATAATTACTTGCCGGGACCGGATGATATTTATGTCTCTCCCTCGCAAATCCGAAAATTCGCCTTGAGGACCGGTGATACGGTGACCGGCCAAATTCGGCCGCCGAAGGATTCGGAACGTTATTTTGCCTTGATCAAGGTTCAATCGGTTAATTTTGAATCGCCCGAGGTGGCTCGAGAAAAAATCCTTTTTGATAATCTGACTCCCCTCTACCCGAATCAGAGACTCCATCTTGAATATGCCCCGAAGAATTATACGACACGCGTGATTGATTTGCTGAGTCCGATAGGGAAGGGTCAGAGGGCCTTAATTGTTGCGGCGCCGCGTACCGGCAAGACGATGATGATGCAGAATATCGCCAATGCGATCACGGCAAATCATCCCGATGTGGTCTTGATTGTCCTTTTGATCGATGAGCGGCCGGAAGAGGTGACCGACATGCAGCGATCGGTCAAAGGGGATGTTGTCTCTTCGACATTTGATGAGCCGGCTGCCCGGCACGTTCAGGTGGCGGAGATGGTTATTGAGAAGGCGAAGCGTCTTGTCGAACACAAAAAAGATGTCGTGATTTTACTCGATTCGATCACTCGGCTTGCGCGTGCCTACAACACCGTCGTTCCGCCTTCCGGAAAGATTCTTTCGGGAGGTGTTGATTCCAATGCCCTCCACAAACCGAAGCGCTTCTTTGGGGCGGCCCGGAATATTGAAGAGGGGGGTAGCCTCACGATTATTGCGACCGCCTTGATTGATACGGGAAGCCGGATGGATGAGGTTATTTTTGAGGAGTTTAAGGGGACCGGCAATGCCGAGATTCATCTCGAGCGGAAGCTCATGGAAAAGAGGATTTTCCCCTGCATGGATGTGAACCGATCCGGAACTCGTAAAGAAGAGCTTCTTTTAGAACCTGATGTCTTGAACCGTGTCTGGATCCTCCGAAAGGTTCTGGCCCCCCTCAATGTCATCGATGCAATGGAATTCCTGACCGACAAGATGCAAAACACAAAGACGAATAAGGACTTTCTTGATTCGATGAGTGGTTAAGGGAACACTGCCACGGCATTTGGAATAGCGGTCGTTCCGATCAATTCCAGCGAAAGATCTTTCAATCGAACAGAAATTTGCGAAGAACCTCCTCCGTCGAGATTCATCGCAAAGGGGGCGTATCTCTGGATCAGCTCGGCCCACTTCTTCATCTCGATCGGTTCATCGGCGATCGCGATCAGAATTTTGCCCTCTTTCGTCACGCCGATCGCAGACCTTCGGTGAGGTTCTTCCTCTGGTTTAAATGAAGGGATTCGACCATCAATCACAAGTCTTGGACCGACCTGAATCGCTATCTCCACTTTTTCCGGGTTCCAATCACGACGATGAATCACGGAGGGGGTTTTATCCCGGATCTGGAAGATTCCCCATTCGGAATTCCGCAGCGGATTAAGTATTTTCCCCTTTTTGACCAGGAGACCGAGAGAACGGAAGTTTTCATCGAAGAAACCTCCATTAACGACCAGAAGGGCACCACTTTTTTCTCGATAAGTTTTGGCCGCTAATGTGGGTGTGTTATTGTCACGAGCGACCAAGAGATCGAAGCGATATTCCCGAGGATCAATTTGGAAAAGATGGATCCGAGATCCTTCTTGCTGATAATCCCATCCTTTTTGGAGTGGTTTCCAAGCAAGCGTTTCAAGAGGCAAGCAAAGAGAAAAAAATAGAAGGATGAAGAAAAATGTTTTATTCACGGGATGCTGTTGTGATTTCGACCATCGCCCCATTCTTCAACTCTTCAATATTGGAGATCGCGATCAAGTCTCCTTCGGAGAGCCCCCGCGTTAGGGTGACCTCGTTGTTTTGTCCCTCTTCAATCTTCACAGCCGCTTTCTTGACCCGCTCTCCAATGACCTTGTAGACGTAGGTCGATCGTTCGGTCCGAATCAAGGCCTTTTCCGGGATAGTCATAATCGTCTTTTTCAGCGAGGTACGATGAACCACCTCACCACCCATCCCTGACTTTAAAAGGATGTTTTCGTTTGGAATCGAAAGCTTGATCTGAACGCGCCCTTCTGTCGAGGCCTCCGCACCGACGACAAGGACCTCACCCGATAGCTCCCGATTTTCAAGCTCAGGGATCCGGATGGTGACGAGGTTCCCTTTTTCAAAGGCCCCGACCACTTCCAGCGGGACAGAGAAGGTAAACCAGATCGGGCTGATTCGAATCACCTCAAGGAGCTTTTCTGCTTTCTCCACAGGTGTCCCGACCGTGACACTCCGTTTTGTCACGATTCCCGAGATAGGGCTGGTAACCTGAATATTCTGGAGTTGTTTCTCGAACAGCTCGACTTCGTTCTTGGCACGGTTCAGCTGGGCCTCGAAATGGGCAATCTTTTCCTCGAGCCCCTCCGATTCGGCCTCAGTCAATGACAGCGCCTCCAAAAGCCTCTGGCGGTTTCTTTCCTTGTAACGCGCGTCTTCAAGCCCTGCTTCCGCCTCGTCAATCTGGGATCTGGCAAGATCGAGTTTGAGCTTTAGTTCTTCGTCGTCAAAACGGATCAGAGGATCACCTTCGGCAACAGTTTGTCCTATTTCCACAAAGATCTGTGCGACCTTTCCTCCTCCTTCTGGAGCGGCAAGTTCGAATCGATCGGGGGCCTCTGCTTGTCCCTTTTCCTGGACGGTGAGCGGGATCTCTTTTTTTGTAATCATCAGTGTTTCAATCGGGATAATTTTTTTTCTGGTTTTTTTCTCCAGGAAGGAGCTGGAGTCTTCAGATTGGCAGGAGATGATAAAAATGAGACTTGTTAGAAGAGAAAAAAGTAAACGCATGGGGGAATTATAGGAGAGGGTTTTGAAAAAGCAAGTCTTGCAAACCGCCTTCTCATTTTATAACTCTGAATAAATGTCTGTTACTATGGAAAAGATCGTCTCCCTCTGCAAACGACGAGGGTTTGTCTTTCCCGGTTCCGAGATTTATGGGGGGCTCTCGAACTCCTGGGATTACGGTCCGCTTGGTTCTCAGCTCAAACGGAACATTGAGCAGGCCTGGTGGCGACGATTTGTCGCCTCCCGGTCCGATATCGTCGGTATCGACCCGGCGATCTTCATGAATCCAAAGGTCTGGGAGGCCTCCGGGCATGTGGCGAACTTCAATGACGCCCAGGTTGATTGCAAGCAATGCAAGCATCGCTGGCGGGCCGATCATCTGATTCAGGAAAAAGATTCCGCAGCAAAGGTAGAAGGAAAATCTCTGAAAGAGCTTGATGAGATGCTTGTAAGCAGCAAGGTCGCCTGTCCGCACTGTGGGACACGCAACTTTACTCCGTCTCGTGTCTTTAATCTTCTTTTCAAGACCTTTCTTGGGGTTCTGGAGGGGGAACAATCGGTCGTTTATCTTCGTGGCGAGATGGCGCAGGGGATGTTTGTGAATTTCAAGAGTGTCGTTGAGTCGAGTCGGATGCGGCTTCCATTCGGGATTGCCGCCTCGGGACGTGTCTTTCGGAACGAGATCACCCCCGGAAATTTCACCTTCCGCACGTTGGAGTTTGATCTGCAGGAGTTTGAGTACTTTGTGAACCCGAAGGAATGGGAGAAATGGTTTGAGTATTGGCTGGGTGAGATGTGGGAGTGGACGCGGGAGCTGGGGTTTTCCAAGGAAAAGCTTCGCGTTCGAGAACATTCAAAAGAGGAGCTTTCTCATTATTCCACCCGCACAGTTGATATCGAGTATGAGACCCCGATGGGGTGGAAGGAGCTTTTCGGACTTGCCTATCGGACCGATTATGACCTTCGGAATCACTCCGAAAAATCGGGGAAGGATCTCCGCTACATTGATCTTTTAACCAACGAGAAATTCTTTCCACATGTGATCGAGCCGACCTTCGGTCTGACGCGGACCGTCCTGATATCGCTTTTGAATGCGTATCATGAGGTGGAAGGGGGGCGGACGATGACGACAGAGAGCGTGAAGGAGATCGAGACGGTGTTAAGACTCCCGTACCACCTGGCCCCGGTTCAGGTGGCGCTGTTTCCGCTTTCTAGAAAAGAAGTACTTCAGGGCGGGGCGCATCGTATCGAGGAGGTGCTTCGCAAGAAGTGGATTGTTGAGTATGACGACACCGGTTCGATCGGAAAACGGTACCGGCGTCAGGATGAGATCGGGACTCCGTTCTGTATCACGTATGATTTTGAATCCGAGAATGACAAGAAGGTCACCGTTCGCGATCGGGACTCGATGAAGCAAGACCGGATCTCGATTGATCAAGTCGAGAGTTATCTTAGGGAAAAGTTTTAAATCTCCCCAAACACCACCATATGCCGATCCGAGATCGTGTCTTTTTTAAAGAAAGTTGCCCTCGCCAAATCGTTGCTTTTTGGTTGAATTTGAAAAGGGGGTCGACTATCTAACCGCTCAATGTCAAAACAGGTCTATTTCTTTGGCGCTGGCCATGCCGAAGGCTCTGGCAAGATGAAGGAGCTTCTGGGTGGCAAGGGGGCCGGTCTAGCGGAGATGACGAATTTGGGGATTCCTGTCCCTGCGGGATTTACGATTACCACAGAGGTTTGTGCCGAATATTACAAGCTGGGAGAGAAAATCCCCTCCAGTCTTGAGTCGGAAGCGAAGAGGGCCCTGCTGAAGGTCGAAGAGGTGATGGGGGCTCAATTTGGATCTTCGGAAAATCCGCTCCTTCTCTCGGTCCGTTCCGGTGCGCGGGTCAGTATGCCGGGGATGATGGATACGATTCTGAATTTGGGACTCAATGAGAAAACGGTTCAAGGCCTTCTCACGCGAACGAAAAACTCCCGATTTGCCTACGATAGCTTCCGGCGCTTTATCCAGATGTATTCAAATGTCGTTTTAGGATTGGAGCATGCCCAGTTTGAGGAGGTTCTTTCCAATCAAAAAAAGAAGAGAAAGGTGAAGTTAGATACCGAGCTCGATCACAAAGACCTGGAAGAGGTCGTTGGGAACTATCTCGAATTGGTCAAGAGACAATTGGGACATGAGTTTCCGTCTGATCCGTGGCTTCAATTGAGAGGGGCGATCGGTGCCGTCTTCAAGTCATGGAATAGTCGTCGAGCGATCGACTACCGTCGTATCTATGGTTATCCCGGTGATTGGGGGACGGCGGTTAATGTGCAGGCGATGGTTTTTGGAAATATGGGGGATGATTGTGCCACGGGGGTTGCCTTTACGCGCGACCCTTCGACAGGGGAAAAGAAATTTTTCGGAGAATATCTCATCAATGCCCAGGGTGAGGATGTCGTCGCCGGGATCAGAACCCCTCAACCGATTAATGAGACTTCGGAGTCATTGGAGAAGAAGATGCCGAAGGCCTATCGCGATCTGATGGAGATTCAGGAGAGGCTGGAGCATCATTTTCTAGAGATGCAGGATATCGAGTTTACGGTCCAGAAAGGGAAGGTCTGGATGCTTCAGACCCGGACGGGGAAAAGGACGGCGCAGGCAGCTGTGCGGATTGCGGTTGAGATGGTGAGAGAAGGTTTGATTGATGAGAAGAAGGCGATCTTGAAGGTTAATCCTTCTCAATTGGATCAGCTTCTCCATCCAATGATCGATCCAAAGGCGGTAAAAGAGGTGATCGCGAAGGGGCTGCCGGCCTCTCCCGGCGCCGCTGTTGGGCGCGTCGTTTTCACGGCCGATGATGCTGAGGAATGGGTCAAGAAGGGGGAAAGGGTCATTCTCGTCAGGCTCGAGACCTCCCCTGAAGATATTCATGGGATGCATGTGGCCCAGGGGATTTTGACCGAGAGAGGAGGCATGACGTCCCATGCCGCTGTTGTTGCGAGAGGGATGGGGAAATGCTGTGTTGCTGGTTGTACCGACCTTGAGATGGGGGAAAATCTTTTTCGAGCCAGTGGGAAGACAGTTCATGAAGGGGACTGGATCAGTCTTGATGGGTCCACAGGAGAGGTGATCTTGGGGAAAGTCGGTACCGTTCAACCAGTACTCTCCGGTGATTTTGCCACATTAATGAAATGGGCCGACAAGTATCGGAGGCTGAAGGTCCGTACCAATGCCGATACGCCTCATGATACGAAGGTGGCGCGTGAGTTTGGGGCTGAGGGGATCGGTCTCTGCCGGACCGAGCATATGTTTTTTGATCCGGTTCGGATCGAGGCGGTTCGCGAGATGATCCTTGCCGATAACACCGATACGCGTGAGAGGGCGTTGGCAAAACTCCTTCCGATGCAGAAGGGAGATTTTAGGGAAATCCTTCGGGAAATGGAGGGGTATCCGGTGACGATCCGACTTCTGGACCCACCGCTGCATGAGTTTCTTCCAAAGACCCATCGGGAGATTGAGGCGCTTGCCAAAGTGATGGGCCTTTCTACTTCAAAATTGAAAACCAAGGTTGAGGCCTTGGGAGAGCTGAATCCGATGCTGGGTCATCGAGGGTGCCGCTTGGGAATTACCTATCCAGAGATTTATCGCATGCAAGTCCGTGCCGCCATGGAGGCGGCGGCAGAGCTGACTCTGGAGGGGGTTAAGGTTATTCCGGAGATCATGATCCCTTTGGTCGGTCACGTGAATGAGCTGATGCGAATGCGAAAAGAGACGGAAGTGATTTGCGATCAAATTTTGAGGGAGAGGAGATGTAAACTGGAATATTTGATCGGGACGATGATCGAACTTCCTCGAGCCGCCATGACGGCAGATGAGATTGCCAAGGTCGCCGACTTCTTTTCGTTCGGGACCAATGATCTTACCCAGACCACGTTTGGAATTTCTCGCGATGACGCCGCCCATTTCTTGCCGTTTTATCTCAAAGAAGGGATTTATCCGACCGACCCCTTTGTTTCGATCGATCGTGATGGAGTGGGAGGCTTAATCCGGATTGCTGTTGAGAAGGGGCGCAAGGTTCGTCCTGATCTAAAATTGGGAATTTGCGGAGAGCATGGGGGGGATCCGTCCTCGGTCGAATTTTGTCATGAGGTGGGATTTAATTATGTCAGTTGTTCACCGTATCGAGTTCCGATTGCGCGCCTGGCGGCTGCCCACGCGGTGTTGAAACAAAGCTCATGAAAAAGTGTCGTTGGTTTTTTCTGCCACTCTTGTTGATTAGTTGCACCGGTGATCTTTTTGAGGAGCTGGGGACCAATCTCGCTGAGCCGATTTCTGTCGCTGTCGATCCTGCCAATCAGCGGGCTTACCTCGTTAATTCTAACAATGAACTGCGTTACGAAAACGGTTCTCTCTTGGTTCTTGATATTTCGAACCCTGCCGCCCCTCAGAGACTGACAGCCGTCAGTCCGAATCCAATTCCGTTGGCCAATTTTTCAGGTCAGGCCTACCTCGATCCGGCGAGGAGACTGCTTTTTTTACCCAATCGTGCCTCGGAAAATAAAACCGATCTTGCTGATCCCCTCCTTCGAATTGCCTTGGATGAAGCTGTCTCTCCATTTGGTCAGGTTGAGAGTTTTAATATTGGGGAAAATCCGTTTGGGATTGCCTGTTGTGATGCCTCAGGGCGTGGGTTTGTGACGACGAATGCAGGATCTCTGGTCGCTTTTGATTCCAATGATCCGTCCATTCAAACATCGATCTCTCTTCGAGTTGTGCTTTCTACCGCTATTTTTTCGGGGCGAGGGGCCACACGAGTCGCTGTGACCTCTGATCAGATTTTCGTTTCAGATCTGGCGGGGATCGTTTATGTGGTCAACGCCTCTGATCTTTCGATTGATTATGTCCTGACTCAAGTAGGTGTTCCACGAGGTTTATTGGCAGAGGCCGCTGATCCAGATGGAGATGGCCCGCGGGGGAGGAGCCTTTATATCATTGATAGTTCCTCCGCTTTACCCCTCCTGCGTGTGATACCACTTTCTTCTATCCCTGTTTTGGATTCTTCGGAGGCAATGAAAGAGATGACGATTAGCTCCATAGAAGCGGCGACGATCTCCTTGGGAACCAATCCGCAGGAGATTGTCTTTCTGATCGATAAGGCGTTTGTGACAAATCGGGGAGACGATACCATTTCTGTCATCAGTCTGGCTAATACCTCAGTCGAAACAAAGATAGAGGTAGGAGATGAGCCGTTCGGACTCTCCGCCTTTACCGCCTTGAATGGAACAAGTTATCTCTATGTGACCAACATAGCTGCCAACACGATGTCAGTGATTGATCTGAGTTCGAATAGTGTCGTTGCCACTTTTACGAATTGACCATTTAAAAATCAGCTTGATTTTTTTTACTAAATTTCATATATATTTTTATATGGAAAATGTTGTCACCAGCCTTTCCCTGCCGCGGGAGATGGAGGAGAAGCTGAGGGAGTTTGCCAGGTTACGGGGGCAAACCAAGAGCCGACTCATTCAGGAAGCTTTGAGGGACTACCTGCAAAGAAAAGAGATTGAGCCGATTGAGCAGAAGATGCAGGCGAAGGCCCGTGCGATGGGAATTGAATCCGATGATGATGTTGTCGCCCTGATCCACAAGGTGCGCCATCAGACCCGCAAGTGAAAGTTGTCTTTGATACCAACGTCTATATCTCCGGGCACCTTTTTAAGGGAGGGATTCCCTCTCGATTGGTGGACCTCGCCCGGGATAAAAAGTTTGACCTGTTTTATTCTCCCGAGATCCTGGAAGAGCTCCGTCGTGTCCTTGAAACGAAATTTGATCTGACACTCCATGAAAGGGAGGCGATCTTGCGTTGGGTTGATGGCACAGGGGCTCTTGTTTATCCAAAAAAAGGGTTGTCGCTCGTGAAGGGGTGTCAGGAGGACAACAGGATTTTGGAGTGCGCCCTTTCCTGCCAGGCGGATTTTCTGGTTACAGGAGACAAGGCCCATCTTCTCCCTTTGAAGCATCCCTTTGGATTTCGAATTATTTCCCCTGCTGAATTCTACCAAGGCCTCAATTCATTACTGAGTCAACGATCCAAAAAATGATCAGAGCGAAATTACTTACCTATCGTCATGACCATATGTTTCATCTTTACAGGGATCATAGGCCATGCTAAATTTATAACTAACTGAAAACGCTTGGGGTTTTTCACTTAAGGAAAAATGCAGATCAAAAGATTAGAACTGCTGGGCTTCAAGTCCTTTGTCGATCCTACCGTTGTCGAATTTGACCGTCCTTTGGTCGGGGTTGTTGGTCCCAATGGGTGTGGAAAATCGAACATTGTCGATGCGATTCGCTGGGTCATGGGGGAGATGAGTGCGAAGAGCCTGCGTGGTCGTGCGATGGAGGATGTCATCTTCAACGGTTCTGAGTCACGCCCACCGGTTGGGATGGCAGAGGTGACGCTGACCTTTTCCACCGAAGATGGGCTTGTCCCTCCCCAGTATGCCGGATTTACAGAAATTTCGATTACACGCCGGCTCTTTCGTGATGGAGAGAGCGAATATCTGATCAACAAGGTCCCTGCGAGACTTCGTGACATCGTCGATCTCTTTCTCGGGACTGGTGTGGGACATCGCGCCTATTCGGTGATCGAACAAGGGAAGATCGATTTTGCGATCAACGCAAAACCGGAGGACCGTCGTTATCTGATTGAAGAGGTTGCAGGCATTTCCAAGTTCAAGGCGAGGAAAGAGGCGGCGCTTCGGAAGATGGAAGGGACAGAACAGAACCTTCTGAGGCTGAAAGATATCTTGGTCGAGGTGACCCGTCAGATCAACTCCCTGGACCGTCAGGTGAAGAAGGCTGAAAAATATCGGCAGTTAAAAGAAGAACACAAGCAACTAGACCTTAAACTTTCTGCCGCTCTTCATCGGGAGTCTTCAAAAGAAGTGGCCGAACTGGGTACCCTTCTGGAGGAATGGACTCAGAAGGAGAGCGAGGCTCAGGGGAATTTGCAAACGATCGAAATGGGGAGGGAGAAGGAGCGCCTCAGTCAGATTGAAAAAGAGAGGGAGTTGTCTGAGTTACAGGAGCGGACATTTGAGGCCTCTAGCCGATACAAACTTCTTCAGACACAGCAGGATTTTCACGAGAGGGAGAGGAAGCGTCTCGAAGAGGAGAAAAAAGAGAGTCTTGAAAATTTGAAGGTGGGGGAAAATCTGCAGGGCAAGGTCGAAGAAATTCAGAATCAGCTTTCTTCCTTGCGAAGCCTGTCGACAAATTTGAAAGAGGAGCTTGAGAGGGTCAAGACGGAGATCGTTTCCAAAAAAGAAAAAAAGGAAAATCTTGATAAAGAACTTTTGGTTCGACGCGAGGAGCTGAGTCTCAAGCGATCGCACTTGATGTCTCTCATCGATCTTGAAAGAAATTTTGAGGGGTATCAGGAGGGGGTTAGGACGATTCTCAAGGCCAAGAAACAGGGGGAGATGCAGGGGCAGGGAGTTTTGGGTGTTGTTGCGGATGTTGTGGAGTCCCCTCCTGAATATGAGCTCGCTGTCAGTGCGGCATTGGGAGAAAAACTTCAGTATGTCATTGTGAAAAGCCATGATGAGGGGGTGGAGGCGGTTTCTTATCTGAAGACACAGGCCTCCGGTCGGAGCTCGTTTATTACCCTCGACATTCGGGAGTCAGAGCCAAAGCCGTTTCCTTACAAAGATGAAGGGGTTATTGGTCCGCTTCTTGATCTGGTTCGGCTTCGTTCCGATTACTCGAAGATCGGGACTTATCTCCTGGGGGATGTGATTCTTGTGAAAAGTCTGGAAAAGGCCCTTTCACTCTGGAGATCCAATGGTCATCACAAGACCCTCGTGACTCCCGAAGGAGAGGTTGTCGATCCGTATGGGATTGTCAGTGGTGGTTCGGCTGGATTGCCCGGGAAGCTTCTGTTGGAAAAGAAAAGGGAGATCAAGGAGCTGAAGGGAAGGGTCGCCGTTCTCGAGGAAGAGATCAGTTTGATCGAGGATAGTGCAAGTCAATACGAAGGATCGCTTTCCGAGCTCGGGCTTTTGATGGAGGATTTAAAAAAACGGGAATTTCAGGAAGATTTGGAAAAAATTTCTTTAGAGAAGGAATGCGATGGTTTGAAGAAAGAACTCGATCGCTTGCAGCGTGAACAGGAGAAGATTCGTCTTATTGAAGAAAAAATGACCGCCTTGTCTTCCGAAAAGGAAGCGGCTGTTTTGGAGATGTCAGCTCTCCAAAAGATGCTCGAAGAGCTTGCCTTGAAGAACGAGAAGGCGAAAGGTGATTATGAAGCGATCTCACTGGAGTTGGGGAAGAAAGAGACCGCTCTTCGGGATTTAAGGAAGTCGTATGATCTTGCCAGAAGTCATACGGGGGATTTGAGGGTGACTCTCTCGCGTCAGGAGTCTGATCTGCGGCACCTGGAGAGTCAGATTTTTGAGAGGTACGGACTTGCCTTAAGAGAGGTGGCTAGCGAATTTCAAGAAGGCGAGAATTTTGATCGTGTCTTGGAAGAACAACGTTTGGAGGAGCTCAAGCAGAGATTGGATAAGATAGGGGACGTGAATCTGGGGGCTATCCCAGAATACGAGGAGCTCAAAGGCAGGGAAGAATTCCTGAAAAAGCAGATTCAGGACCTGGAAGAGGCAATTGGTGGGCTCAAGAAGGCTATCACGAAGATTAATGAAACAACACGACGTCGGTTTGAGGAGACTTTTGATCTTGTGAACGAGAAATTCCAGGTCCTTTTCCCACGCCTTTTCCATGGCGGTCGTGCCGAGCTTCGATTGACCGACGGCAATGAGGGAGTTCAACGTGGAGTTGAACTTCTTGTGCAACCCCCTGGGAAAAAACTTTCTCATATCGGGCTGCTCTCAGGAGGAGAAAAGGCCCTTTCTGCGATCGCCTTTATCTTTTCCCTCTTTTTGATCAAGCCGTCTCCCTTTTGTATTCTGGATGAAGTCGACGCTCCTCTGGATGATCTGAATGTCAGTCGTTTTCATATCCTTTTGTCGGAAATGCTCCCGCGATCTCAATTTATTTTGATTACTCATAATCGAAGAACAATGGAGCAATGTCATCTCCTCTATGGGGTAACCATGGAAGAGGCTGGGATTTCTAAAATTGTTTCGGTGAAGCTTGCGGAAAATTTACCACTCGCCTCATAAATTTTAATGGAAGCCTTTTCAGGGCTCGCTTTTCTAGGGGCCATTGCTATTTTCATCTACGGTATCCGCCAATCACGGGCTGGATTGCAGCTTTTGGCTGGCAATCAATTGCGCTCGATTATTTCCTCGCTGACGGAAAATCGTTTTTCTTCGCTGCTCACCGGTATTGTCGTGACTTTCATTCTCCAAAGCTCTGCAGCGACAACCGTCATGCTGGTGGGACTTTCAGCGAATGCGACTATTTCATTGATCCAGGCGATGGGGGTTATCTTGGGGGCTGACATCGGTTCGACTTTTGTTGTGGTTCTCCTTTCCTTGCGAGGCGTTGCTGATTACGCCTTGATCCTTTTGATTCTTGGAGTGTTAATCGATCTCTTTTCCAAAAGTAAAAAGACAAGATATATCAGCATGCTTTTTGTCGGCTTTGGGCTTGTTTTCTTCGGAATGCAATTAATGATCCGGACAACCTCTCCCTTGCGGGAGAGTCATCTTCTTCAAGAGATTTTCTCTCTCTTGACCTTGAGGCCTTGGTATACCTTTATTGGGGCGGTTCTCTTTACCGCCTTTGCCCAGAATGCGGCGACGACTCTCGGGTTATCGATCGCGATGGCATTTTCAGGTCTCATAGACCTTTCGCAGGCGATTCCGATTGTTCTGGGGGCAAATGTTGGGACTTGCATGCCCTCTCTGCTTGCCTCCGTTGGATCGACACGCCCCGCCAAACAGGTCGCCCTATCGCATCTTGTTTTCAAGACGACGGGAGCGATGATCTGTATGGTTTTCGTGACCCATCTGCACTCTTTCTTTGCAAAAGGGAGTTTCTGGCTTCATGGGGTCAATACCAATATCGCGATTCAGATTGCGCTTGCCCACCTCCTTTTTAATTTAATTCTCTCTTTGAGCTTTCTTCCTTTCATCAAACAGGGGGCTTGGGTGGTTCGAAAGCTGATTCCCGAACCTCTTGTTCCCCAGGACGAGATTTTTCGGCCAAAATATCTTGAGCTTCGAGCTCTCGAGACACCAGTCCTCGCATTTGCGAATGTTAAAAGGGAGATCCTTCGGATGGCGGAGATCGCTTGCGAGATGTATCAAAATGTCCTCAAGGTTTTCGAGACGGATGATCTCGACTTGATAAAATATATCGAAGATCAGGATGACAAGGTAGATCTTCTCGATCGTGAGATCAAACTTTTCCTGGCCAAGATCTCTCAGGAAAGCCTGACTCCAGAACAGGCGAATATGCAACTCAGTCTTCTTGCGATTGTGAGTGATCTTGAAGAGATCGGAGATATTATTAACAAGAATATTTTGGAGCTTGCCCAGAAAAAAATTATCAAGAATCGGCATTTTTCAAAGGAAGGATGGCAGGAGATCTGTGATTTTCATTCGAAGGTTTCTGAAAATTTTCAGATCGCTATTTCCACAATCACAACAGAGGATGAAACTCTCGCGCGAAAAGTTGCCCGACATGAGAAGCGACTTGTCGAGATTGAGGCCAAGTACCGAGAGGCCCATCTCCAGAGGCTCCATCGTGGTTTGAAAGAAACGATCGAGACGAGCTCCATTCACCTCGATCTTCTCTCCAATTTCAGACGCGTTAACACAAAGCTATACGCTATTGTGCGTGCCGCGCTCCCGGATCGAGAGAGTACGCTTTAGGCTGCTTTTTTGTTGGCCTCTTGCCGTTTGGCAACAAGCTTCTTGATATGATCCTGGCAGGCTTTTTCAAAACAAGCATTCGCTTCTCTTGAGGTTCTCTTCGGTCGCTTCCCTTTTTTTGGGCTGCATTTACCGCATTCAGAGAGGTGGTCTTTCCAGGTATATTTTTGGGTGAGGGACATAGTTATTGCTCCGCTTTGAAGGTTCCTGAAATTTTATCAGAATCGACATCATGTTCTTTGATCTTCGCAATGGTGTCGTTTGCATTTGTCGAATCGGCGTTTGTTTCGGAAACCAAGGTGGTAACATCCAGCGCATAGAGGGTGAATTCGTAGGTATGGGCGGCATCAGCTGTCGGAGGACAAGGGCCTGCATAGCTGCGGGTTCCGCTATAATTGACCGCAGAATTCGTGTCATTGAAATCATCCTCGTCGGTTACCGAGGTAGCTGATTTGGAGATGTCAAAGAGAACCATATGAATGGTGTCCGGTTCTGTCGTGATGTCGATCATCGTGAGGGCAAAACTCTTGGTCGTGCTCGGGGCGTTTGACCAAGAGAGCGTTGGTAGTTCGTCAGTCCCTCCTGTATCCGGGCAGGCAAACTTTTTTGGGATGCTGCCATTAGGGTTAAATCCATCCCCCGCTTCAGAACTGGTGAGGGTAAGATCCGATGTGCTATTATCCCCGTCATCCGTCGTCGTATTGGTCCCGCAGCCGCTGCTACTCGCCCCGAAAGAACCACCGATCGAGAGAAGGATCAACAGGGCTAAAAAAACAACTTTATGGTTGTAGATCGCTAACATATGGGTTTTTATCTAACCGAAGTCTATGGAGAAGACAAGGGCGTTTAAGATCTACCGTTTTCGCGAAATTGATTCGACAAACGCGGAGGCGATCCGGCGTGCCCGTGATGGAGAACCGGCCGGCTCTGTTTTTGTTGCCGACTCGCAAAATGAGGGACGTGGCCGAGAGGGGAGGCGGTGGGAGTCCCCTGCAGGGAAAAATCTTTATGTCTCGTTTCTTTTGCGGCCGGAGGTAAGGCCGGTGGAGGCGGTGGAGATTACGCAAATGGTGGCGGCAGTGGTGAGGGAGACGCTGGGGAGAGAGGTGGTTATCAAACGCCCCAACGACATTTTGATCGATGGTAAGAAGGTAGCGGGAATTCTTTGTGAGATGAGCTCTGAAGGTGACAAGACGTCATGGGTGGTGGTCGGCATCGGGATTAACGTCAACACGGACCCCGAGGATTTTTCACCCGAGGTTCGGGAGACGGCGACTTCTCTGAAGATCGCTTTTGGGAGGGAGTTCGATCGCGAGGGGGTTTTAAAAAAGTTGATCGGAGTTTTTGGGGAGCATTATGAAGAGTTTGCTGGTCATTGACGTTGGAAATAGTTCCACCAAGTTTGGATTCTTTCAGGGAGAAAAGTTAAAGAAAGTATGGCGTAGTGCTACGCCCCTACTCAAGAAAATATCTCACCGAAAATTAGATGCGGTTATCATCTCATCGGTCGTCCCACGTTTCAACAAACCCCTCCGATCTTTTTTAAGGAAAAGATTCAAGATTGAACCGCTCTTTGTGACAACGAAGACAATGGGGCCCATAAAAATTCGAAAACGAAGACCCCAGTCGGGTGCCGATCGGATAGCGAATGCCGTGGCGGCATATCCGATACGTCCTGTCATTGTTATTGATATAGGCACCATCACGACTTTCGACGTGATTAACAGAGAGGGAGAGATCGTCGGGGCGTCATTCTTTCCTGGGCCAGGGATTTGCAATAATTTCTTTCATGAAAAGACCGCAAAACTTCCAAAGGTTCCCTTGGCGGTTAAAAAGAAGGTTCTTGGCCATAATACCATTGAGGTCATGCAGGTGGGTCTCTTTCACGGTTATGGAGCGCTTGTGGATGGGATGATCGGACGGATTCGTAAGGAGCAAGGGAAGAATCTGAAAGTGATCGCGACCGGTGGACTTGCCCCATGGGTCGCAAAATCGTCCAAGAAAATTCAAAAAGTTGATCCGTTCTTGACCCTGCGTGGTTTGCAGCTTATCTACCAATACCATGCCTCGTGAACTCCCAAAGGCCTACGAGCCACATGAAGTTGAGAAGAAGTGGTCTGAATTCTGGATTCAAAAGGGGTATTTTCATGCCGAGGCGACCTCTTCGAGGCCTCCGTTTTGCATTGTCATTCCTCCGCCGAACGTGACCGGCTCGCTCCATATGGGGCATGCCCTCAATAATACACTTCAGGACATTCTCTGCCGCTATAAAAGGATGAAGGGGTTTAACGTCCTCTGGATGCCGGGGACCGACCATGCCGGAATTGCGACGCAGAATGTTGTCGAACGGGAGTTGAAGAAGGAGGGGAAGTCGCGCCATGACCTGGGGCGGGAGAAGTTTATTGAACGGGTTTGGGAATGGAAAGAGAGGCATGGGAATCAGATCATCCATCAGCTGAAGAGGCTCGGCGCCTCCTGTGATTGGTCTCGTGAGAGATTTACGATGGATGATGGTCTCTCGCGTGCGGTCCGTGAGGAGTTTGTTCGGTTGTACGAAGAGGGATTGATCGAGCGGGATGACTATATCGTGAACTGGTGTCCCCGTTGCCAAACGGTTTTATCGGATATCGAAGTGACACGCGAGGAGAGAGCGGCCGAGTTTGTCTATATTAAATACGGTCCCCTGACGTTGGGGACTGTCCGGCCGGAAACAAAGCTTGGTGATACGGGCATTGCCGTTCACCCCGATGACGAACGTTATAAAAAATATGTCGGGAAGACACTCGAGATCGATTCGATCGGTGGGAAGATCCAGATCCAGGTGGTGGCTGATGAGGCGGTCGATCCTGAGTTCGGAACGGGCGTCGTCAAGGTAACCCCCGCACACGACCCGGTCGATTTTGAAATCGGCAAGAGACACAACCTTCCCGTTCGTACCGTTATTGGTTTTGACGCCAAGATGACGTCGCTCGCCGGAAAATATGCCGGCATGGACCGGTTTGAATGCCGGAAGAAGATCGTTGAGGAGTTGCAAGAGCTTGGTTTGATCGAAAAGATCGAGCCGTATAAACATGCGGTTGGACTTTGTTATCGTTGCCACACTGTTGTGGAGCCGCTCGTTTCGAAGCAATGGTTTGTCAGGACAAAATCACTGGCGAAAAATGCATTAGAGGCGGTTCAAGATGGGAAGACAAAATTTTTCCCGGATCAATGGACCAAGACGTATCAGAATTGGATGAATGAGATCAGGGATTGGTGTATATCGCGCCAGCTCTGGTGGGGGCACAGGATACCGGCTTGGTACTGCGATAAAAAATGTCCACCGATCGTCTCTCGAACAACTCCAACTTCGTGTCCTGCCTGCCGCTCCACGAATCTCCAACAAGACCCCGACGTCCTCGACACCTGGTTCTCCTCGGCTCTCTGGCCCTTTTCGACATTAGGTTGGCCGGACCAGACGCCGGAGTTAAAAACCTTTTATCCAACTTCTGTCTTGATCACCGGCTTCGATATTATTTTTTTCTGGATCGCCCGGATGATGATGATGGGGATGAAATTTATGGGAGAGGTCCCTTTTCGGGATGTCTATATCCATGCGCTGGTCCGTGATGCCGAAGGACAGAAGATGAGCAAGTCGAAAGGGAATGTGATCGATCCTCTTTCGATCATGGATCAATATGGAACCGATGCCTTCCGTTTTACCCTTGCTGTGCTTGCTGTACCCGGGCGTGATGTGAAACTCTCGCCTCAGGTGATCGAGGGGTACCGGAATTTTTGCAACAAGATCTGGAACGCTACCCGATATTTTTTGAGTCAGGAGCAGGAGAGTTCTCGCGAGGTCTTGAGTCTCTACGACAAGTGGATCCTGCAGCAGTGGAATTATACGCTGCAACAGGTTGTCTCCTCCCTTGAGACCTATCGGTTTGACGAGGCGGCGAAGGCGATCTACCGATTTTTTTGGCATACCTTCTGTGATTGGTATGTTGAATTTTCAAAGGTGAGGTCGAATCAATCTGTCTTCGGGGAGATCCTTGCCGAGTCTCTGAAGGTCCTGCATCCCTTTATGCCGTTTATCACCGAAGAGATTTGGCAGTCACTTCGGGAGAAGGGGGAGTCGGAATCGATCACCGTTTCTTCGTTTCCTGAGATGAAGAAATGGAACTATCAGGATGAGATCCGACCGGTCGAGAGGATGATTCAGGTGATTACCGCTCTCAGGACGATCCGTGGTGAGAATCAGATTCCGGTCTCTGCAGCTCTTTCCCCGACGATTTCTTTTCAAAATGAAGGGGAGCTTCGGTGGTTTCAGGGAGAGGAGGAGATGGTTCGACGGCTCACCCGATCTGATAAGGTCATTTTTTCAAACAAGAAGGTTGTTGCCAAACAGATGGCCCATATCTCATTGGGTGGGTTGGATGTTTATGTTCCTTTGAGTGGGCTTGTGGATCTGGGGGTGGAGAAGAAGAGACTCGAGAAGGAGATCAAGAAACTTAAGGAGGATGAGGAGCGACGAAACAAGAAGCTGTCCGATCTTGGCTTTCTTCAGCATGCCCAACCTGAGGTGATTTCATTGGAGAAGGAACACCTGCAGGTCATCCGAGAAAAAATCCAGAGAATGGAAGAGACGTTCCAGAATCTCTGAGAATTATTTTAAGGCTTCCTTTTCGAAGCTGCCTCCTGATCCATCTGTCTCATCAGGCTGCTAAGAGGTTCCGAGATCGCATACCCTCCGTCCCGATTCGCAATCCTCCAGAGACGGTCCGAGGGCAAACCATGATGGGCGAATTCATCAGACCTTAGATACTCTTCAACTGTCATCTCGCGGGTACTATCACCGTTGTTCACAACGACACGATCCGACGGCTGCAGGATGCCCGGATGTCCCTCCTCTTTGAGGCCCACGATCGGCCCTTCGTCCTCCGAGTAGGTTTTGTCGATAAAGGCCCTGACCCGTTCGTTCACCGCGAATCCCTTCCCGAGTTGAGTCAACTTGGCGAGCCGCTCGCTGGGATGACCATGACTATCAAAGGTTGCAGAAGTCAGGTATTCCCGGACCGGAACCTGATAAGTCTGGTCTCCTTGTTCGATGTTTACCTTATCGGCATCTAAATCGATGACTTCTTTCTGCCCACTATCGCTCAGGTTTTTGACGACGATGGGGGATGGAGATGGCTTGCCGGCAAAACGACGAAGCGACCAGGCAACGGAAAACCCGCTTCCAGTCGTTGCGAGTTCGGCAAGTCTCTGTTCCGGGGTCGTTCCCTTTCCGAAGTGATCTTTGGCGACATAATCTGCCACCGTCATCGTGCTGGTAGCGCCCCCCTGTCTGATCGTTACCTTGTCATCGGTCTGTAGGACCCCTTTAAACCCTTCATCCTGAACCTCGATTTGAGGGGGCGTTGATGGATCTGCCGCTTCTTTATGGCGAGCCCGCTGTTTTTCATGGGGCCTTGGTTCTACTCCAACTGCCTTGATTCGTGGAACTCCACCTGGGGAATTGACGCCGCTCATAAGACCTCCTTTAGGGTCTTAACACCGCGACTCCCCCAAGGATCACAGGAAAGATTACCCTTACGAGTTAAATATCGGGTGAGAGGGTTGCTTGAGTTGCTTCGACACAAAAAATGCGGGAAAATTTTGGCATTTGATTTACTCAATTAAGTGAGTAAATTGTCGGGGCTTTTATAAGTAATTGAAATTGCTTAATTTATGCCCGACCAGATTCAAATGTTGATCGAGATTGCGCTTCAGGAGGATATCGGGACTGGTGATATCACGACTGAGGCGATTTTTGGTCAAGAACCAATTGAAAAGACGGCTGTTATTCTAGCGAAACAAGATCTCGTCATTGCCGGACTGGAGATCGCGAGGCGGGTTTTTCTAACAGTCGATCACCATCTTGCTTGGCAACGGTATTTCGAAGATGGCGCGTTTGTCAAAAAAGGACAAAAGGTTGCCGAAATCAAAGGGCGACTCACGAGCCTTCTGAAAGGCGAGCGGGTCGCTCTGAACTTCCTGCAGCACCTCTCCGGGATCGCGACGCTCACGCACCAATTTGTTGAAAAGGTCAAAAAAATTCCGGTTCAGATTCTCGATACACGGAAGACGACACCCGGCATGCGGGCGTTGGAAAAACATGCGGTTCGGATGGGGGGTGGAAAGAATCATCGCTTGGGTCTCTATGACCGGTTTTTGATCAAGGACAATCACCTGCAAGCGGTTTCGATTTCGGAGGCGATTCGAAAGGCCAAGGAAAAAAATCCAAACAAGGTGCCGATTGAAATTGAGATTCAATCAGAAGGACAGATCGAGGAGGCGATTGCGGCGGGAGCGGATATTTTACTCCTCGACAATTTTTCGCCAAAGGAATTGAGAAAAATTGTACAAACCGTCCGGAGACATGTAAGGGCTACCAGCCGGTCGCCCCTACTGGAAGCGTCAGGCGGTATCACCCTCGAGAATGTCATGGATTACGCAAAGACCGGTGTAGACTCTATTTCAATCGGGGCTCTTACGCACTCTGCGCGAGCGGTCGATTTTTCTCTTGAGATCGATTGACGCTTGTTCCCCTCATCCTCTTCAAAATTTCCACAGCGAGCGCCTGGTAATTTTCAGCTCCCGTCGATGAGGAGGCATACTGGAAGATCGGGACCCCATTCAACTGGGCCTTATTGATTGCCGTATTGACGGCGATCGAGGTCTTTAAAAGTTGGCCATTGACGAACTTCTTCATGTTTTGAACGATCAACTCATTCATCGTGACATTGCGGTGATCAACCCGTGTAAAGAGGACACCGAGGAGTTTTAGCTTCTGATTCAGTCGTTCCTTAATTTCCTCGAGCATCTCGATCAAGCCGTTCACCCCTTCGAAGGCGAGGGCGCTCATTTCACACGGCAGAATCACATAATCAGAGGCGCAGAGGGCATTCAGTGTCAAATTTCCAAGGGCGGGCGGGCAGTCGATAACAATATAATCATACAGCGTACGAGCCACCTCCAGGCTTTGTTTCAGGATAAATTCCCGGCCGATGCGCTGACTGATGACCGCTTCCGAGCTAGTAAGTTCACGGTCTCCGGGGGTGATATCGAGGTTATCGATCTTGGTTTTGACGATCCCGTCAAGCAGTTCACCATGCTTGGAGGCAAGGATCTGTGAGAGGGGGGTGTATTCAGCGCTTTCGTCGATCAATTCGCCGAGCGATTTCTCGACATGTCCTTGGGCATCGAGGTCGATCAAGAGGACTTTTTTGTTGTGGAAGAGGGTTAAGCCACTTCCCAGATTGACGGTCGTTGTCGTCTTGCCGACCCCCCCTTTTTGACTACAGATCGAGATCACCTTCGCCTTCAAGGTCCCTTTGTCATAATGAGATTTCTCGACGGTGAGGAGGTCTTTCAACTTTTCAGCGAGAGACATACGGCCCTTTACTATATCTTCGCCCCTGCTTTTCAAGTTTTTTCGTCAATTGACTTGTTTTGATCGGAAAGATAGGGAGTCTCTATTGTGGATGACTTAGATAAAAAACTCCTGACCAAGATCCAGTTCGATTTCCCATTAGATTTGCGCCCTTATCTGCGTCTGGCCGAACAGCTCAAGACGACGGAGGAGGAGATCATTGCCCGACTGGCGCAGCTTCGTAAGGAGAATGTGATCCGCCAGATCAGCGCCATCTTCGACACCAGAAATTTGGGCTACACCAGCTCCCTTGTCGCGATGAGGATACCGTCAGAGAAGCTATCGGCAGGGGCGCGGATGATTAATGCCTTCCCGGGGGTCAGTCATAATTACAAGCGCGAAAATCACTTCAACCTCTGGTTCACCGTTGCGGTCCCGCCGGGAAGGGATTTGAATGAAACGGTTCGGATCATGGCCTGCGAGGCGGAGGCTGAGACGACTCTTATCCTTCCCACACTTAAGTTATTCAAGATTGGGGTAAGGCTCGATGTGACCGGGAAGTCAGACGGTCTGGAACAGGAAGGGCGCCAGGAATTCAAGCGAGTACGTCGGACGCTTTCAACTGAGGAGCGGGAGATCGTGAAGGCGCTCCAACAAGATCTTCAACTCATCTCACATCCCTTTGAGCCGGCTGCCCGACAGATCGGGATTTCAGAAGGGGAAGTTTTCGAGTTGATGAAGCGGATGACCGATGAAGGGATCATGCGCCGCTTCGCCGGTGTCCTCCATCATCGAAAGGCCGGCTTTGCCTTCAATGGCATGGGGGTTTGGAAGGTGCCGGCAGAGAAGATCGAGGAGCTTGGGTGGAAGATGGGCTCTTACCGCGGGGTTTCTCATTGTTATCAGAGACCGACTTATCCCGAGTGGGACTACTCCCTCTACACCATGGTGCATGGAATGAAGCAGGAGGATTGCGAACGGATCATCCAGGAGATCTCAGAGGCGAGCGGGATCAAGGAGTACCTGATCCTCTACAGTACAGTGGAATACAAGAAAGACCGGATCGATTATTTCTGTGAGGCGTTTGATGAATGGTACGCGGAGCACTCCCTGCCTCCCTCGGCACATCCTGTCTTGAGGACCGTCGCGAGTTACGCCGAAATCTATTAATGAAAAGTCTCTACATTCACATCCCGTTTTGTGAGGTGAAGTGCGGCTATTGTGATTTTTTTTCGGTTCCGCGCGGGCATGAGGAGTTTGATCTCCAGAAGGAGTATACCCATCAGCTCATCGCTGAAATTCACGAACGAGCCCGAGAGTTCTCCAGAGAGCCGATCCACTCGATTTTTCTTGGAGGAGGGACCCCTTCACTTCTGCACCCAAAATATCTGGGATCGATTTTCGAGGCATTGCATCAACATTTTTCATGGGATGCCTCGACCGAAGTCACCCTTGAGGCGAATCCGAAGACAGTTTCTCTGGAGCGCTTAAGAGATTTTCGTTCGTTGGGCGTTAACCGCCTCTCCGTCGGTGTTCAATCATTTCAAGACAAATTTCTGAAGGTGATGGGGCGGATTCACTCGGGGGAAGAGGCGAAGAAGACAGTTCATGAGGCACGTGAGGCTGGGTTTCACAATATGAGCATCGACCTGATCTATTCCCTTCCGGGAGAGACGCTCGAGGATTTTGAGTTGGATTTGAGTCAGGCGCTCTCCCTGGAGACTGATCATCTTTCACTTTACAATCTGACGATTGAACAGGAGACCCCGTTTGAAAAGATGTATCGGTCGGGCCTCCTATCGCTTCCAAGTGAAGAAGAACAGTGTCGGATGTTTGAGAGGGTGGGTGAGCTGGAAGGTTTTCATCGGTATGAGATCTCTAATTTCTCAAGGCGAGGGTTTGAGTGCCGGCATAATCTGAATTATTGGGATTATGGGGAGTTTATCGGTTTTGGGGCGGGGGCGGTGTCGTTTATAAGAATCCCCCCCGGCCCCCCTTTTTCAAAGTGGGGAGTTTCTGAAATACCCCCCTTTAGCAAAGGGGGGAAGGGGGGATTTGGTCTTCGCCACCAAAATGTTCGTGACTTGAAAAAATATCTTGCTGGTCAGTGGGAACAGGAGACGGAAGTGATCCCGCTTCAGACCGCAATGCGTGAATTCTTGATGATGGGTTTTCGAAAAATGGAGGGGGTATCTTTAAAAAGATTTTCGGAACTCTTTGGACAATCTCTGGAAGAAACATTTCCCGATCAGCTTTCTTTTTTATCTCAAGGGGAATGGATTGAAAAGAGAGATCAAAGGGTGCGACTAACGACGAGGGGGCTTCCTGTGGCTAATGAGATTTTGCAGAGATTTTAAGGCTCGGAATTTTCTTCGGTAATAGGCATTGTCATCATTCTAATCAGACAAGCTGTAAACAAAAGAAAGGCGCCGATATAAAGGTTATTTCTTATGACGATCTCTCTTCTCGTCCTTTTCACAGTATTGATCACTTTATTTAAGACCTGTCTTTCCTGCTCAATGCTATTCGCTCCGGCGACAAGGGCATTAGCACTCCCCATCATTTCTTGAGTGGCAACTGTTCCCACAGACGAGCCAATTTCTTTCAAATTTATGCTTCCTTGTATTCCTAAGGCTCTCCCCTCCATACCTTGAAATTCATCTCCGATGTCTCGTCCCATTGGACCACAATTGCTATGAGTGTTTAAAAAGATATTTCCGGTTCTAAACAATCCAAATAATAATCGTTCCCTCATTGTGATCTTTCCCAGAGAGATCTGAGGGGTGAAGGGTGTAGAATCTCTGATACTCGTTTTGAGTGCTTCGGCAATACCACGGAAGTCTCTTTGTATCTCGAGCATCAGTTGATCGGCCACACGTGCAAACCTTAAGGCGGTATTCCAATCAACGATACCAAACAGATATGAAAGAGTGCCAACAAAGTTCATAAGATATCCTTAATAGTTATCGGTTCTTTCCTGAGAAAGTTCCTGTCTTTTTTCACTAACTGACAACCTTTTTAACTCCCCCACGAGAGTACGGGTGTGCGACCCTTACTTCTAAAGACCTTACACCCGTTTCTTTCCCATCCTGACAGGATGCCTGAGGTTATCGCGGCGGCGGCGAGATCAGCCTCAAGGGTTATTGAGGTGGCAGAGGCGGCGGCGGTACGGGTCTTTGATTCTTCAGAGTTGGCAAGGGTCGAGAGGATCGCCCATCCTCTTTTCGACAGTTTTGCGGCGAGGGCCTTGCGACTTGTCGGGAGGCCGATCTGGAGGACTCATGAGCGATCCCCGGAGCAGACGATTATCCTGACACGTATTCTGAAAGCTGTTCGAACCACCGAACGACCGGTTGTTGTGATTGATCTCGATGATACCCTCTTCGCGATGCTTTGGCGCCACGTTGCGATTTTCAGGGAGTATGGGAGGAGACATAAGGTTCCTCTCATGGAGTTGATCGGGCCGGAGCATTTGACCAGCTGGAATAAATCAAAAGTCCTGGTCGATAATCTGGGGCTCGATCCTACTTGGTTTGCGAGGCATGAGCATGAGATCGAAGAGTTTTGGCGGAGTCGTTTTTTCACAAATTCCTATATTGCCCATGACCTCCCTCTCCCTGGTGCCGCCGAATATGTTCGCCAGCTCCATGAGGCAGGGGCGCATATTGTCTACATGTCCGGGCGCTCTGAGGCGAGGATGCTTGAGGGAACAGTCCAATCTCTCCGACGGCATCACTTCCCAACACCGGATCAGGGAAAGGTGACTCTGATGTTGAAGACGCCCGAATTCGATCCGCATCGTGATTCTGGAATGCCGCCAGATGAGATCATCAGGCTGGCACATCGGTCCGATGTTGCCTTTAAGGAATGGGCGATAGAAAAGGTGAGACCATTAGGGAATGTGGTCGCCTGCATCGACAACGAGCCGGCCAACATCAACCTCTTTCGCGACAAGTTCTTTCCGAATGGAGGAGGGTTTGCTGTCTGGGTGGCAACCACTATGGCAAGGCCTGATATCATCCCCGATCCGCGGGTCCTAATCATCCACGGATTTCTCTTATGAACTGATCTTGACCTTCTCAACATTCCTGCTTAAATTTCAGCCCTATGCAAAAACCACCTGCGAATCCTGTGATGCCACCAACCGCTGCGGATCAGAAGATCTCCAACCTTGAGGGAAGGATCAAGGAACTCGAGAAGAGTCTTCAGGAGATGAAGGGGAGTTATCTCTTGGCCCGGGCCGATCTGGATAACTACAAGAAACGGGCGGTGAAGGAGAGAGACGAGTTTGTTCAATTTATGAGTGAGCGGTTGCTGCGTGAACTCCTTGATGTGAAAGACCATCTGGAGCTTGCCCTCGATCATGCGAAGGGGGCGACCAATATCAAAACGTTGCATGATGGTGTGGAATTGACACTGAAACAGATGCAACAGTTTATGGAAAAATTTGGTGTCTCTGAACTTTCTGCTATTGGGCAAAAATTTGATCCCAATTTTCATGAGGCGATTCATGAGGAGGTTGTGGACGGGGAAGGGGGGAAGGTCATCCAGGAACATCAGAAGGGGTATCTTTTTAATGGTCGGCTCTTGAGGCCGGCACGTGTTGTTGTCTCCAAAGAAAAGAATCATTGAAATTTCTTTCTCAAATCATTGTCCTCTTTTTATTCGTCGGCTGTGCGTCGATGCAGAAGCAGCCGACCTACACGCGTCTTCTTAAGACCCCCGAAATTGAACAGTCCTTTCAGAAGGCGGAACAGATTCTTTTTGACAAGAGACGGGACGAAGCGGCCCAAGCCTACCAAAATTTTATCAAGACCACGCCGTATAATTATTACACGCCGAAGGCCCACTACCGCCTTGGCGAGCTTCATCTGTTGCGGGAGGAGTGGAGTCAGGCGGTTCCTCACTATCGGGAATCTCTGAAGAGGGGGATATTCCCGGAGTGGGGGACAAAATCGATTTATCAATTGGCGATCTGTCACTACCGGCTTGGAAATTACAATGAGACATTTGCGATGCTCGATCGCTTGCCGAAGGATACCGAGGCGGAGCTTTGGGTGAAGGCAGGGTCACTTCGCGTGAAGGCGGCGAGACAGAAAAAGGATAGTTTTGAAGAGATCAAAGGTCATCTCGAATTGGTGGAGGGGTATTCGCTCCTGTCTCCTTCGGAATGGCAGATCGGTGAGCTTGCGTGGGTCATTGATCAACCCCAGGCGATCCAGGCGGTGAGGGGATGGGTCGATGCGAAGGGGACCGATATCCGGGAAGTCAAGAGAACCGAGAAGCATTTTCAGGAGAGGGGTGTTGGTGGTTATCCGCTTTGGAAATTGGCGAAGGTCTCTCACGAGAGAGGGGACTATGAATCGGCTGCCCATTCCGCCCAATCGTATCTCGAAAGATATCCGAAGCATGAATATGTGCGAGTGGCCCAGAAGCTCTTGGCGGAGTTAGGGAAGAGAGAGACCGGTGTCCATACACGTATCGGTGTCCTAGTTCCACTTTCGGGAAAATATTCAGTCTATGGAGAGTCTGCCCTTCATGGGATCGAGTGTGCGGCAGGGGTCTATGCCCCTTGTCGGAGTGAGACGGAGGTGGTTCTCGAGGTTCGAGATAGCGAAGGGGATCCCAAGAAGGCGATCGAGATCGCCCAAGAACTTGCGGCAGATCCGGAGATCATCGGTTTGATCGGCCCGATGTCTCAGGCGGAATCAGAGCAGCTTGCACCGGTTGTCGAATCACTGCAGATCCCGACGATTGCGTTGTCCCAGAGCATGGATCTTCCGGCAAAGGGGGATTTCATCTTCCGGAATTTTTTAACTGTTGCGGATCAGGTGGCGACGCTTGTTGACTATGCCTGTAACAAAAAAGGACTCAAAAAGTTTGCGATCCTTTACGCCAAAAATCAGGTGGGCGAAGAGTACTTGAAACAGTTCGAAGAGCAGGTGAAGGAGTGCGGGGGTGAATTAGTCGGAAAAGAGGCCTATACACCGACCTCGGACAACCTTCTGAATCCCCTTCGGGCCCTGAAAAATTCTCGCGAAAGTTATGCCGTGGATTCGAACCAGGTTTCTTTTGAGGCGCTCTTCTTCCCGGATACCTTTCGCAGGGTTCCCGATCTGATCGGCTCGCTTCAGTTTCTCAATATGACCGGTTTTGCCCTCTTGGGAGGAGCCGGTTGGAACCACCCTGACTTGGCGCAGGTCAGCACAGGGGGTTTTACCGAGATGACGTTTGTGGATGGTTTTTTTCCTGATTCGGGTGAGTTTGTGGCGAAGGATTTTGTTGCCTCGTTTCAGGCGGCCTATGGGATCGAACCGACCCTGCTCGAGGCGTATGGTTACGACACGATGCGTTTCCTGATCGATATCTTAAAGAGACGACCGGATGTTTCCCGTTTTGACCTCCAAGATGAGCTTGCCGATCTGAAAAATTTTCCTGGAGTTACCGGAAATATCTCGTTTGATCGGGTCGGCGATGCGAGGAGGAGGTTGTTTGTGCTGACGGTGAAAGAGGGGACGATTCAGGAGTTGAGATGATTTTTAAGAGAGAACCAGTCCTGGTGTGAGTTGGTTTCCTTTGGCCTCAGCGAGCGAGAGGCTTCTGAAACGCCCTTGGGCATCAAATTCATAAATCAACTGCAGTCTGATCGGGTCTCGACTCGTTGCCCAGGGAAGGGGATCAACCGTCGCGAGCTGAAAGGTATGCCGGCTTCCGTCTGCAAGAGGTGTTGAAGCATAACGATCGTAAGGGAATCCAGCGGTCCTAAGGATTCCCGCCATCTCATCAGTTGTCTGGACGACGTTTGGCAAACGCCTCCCCTCGTCCATGACGAATGCCCTGACCGGTGAGGTATCAATCGCCTCTCCCCATCGCAAGAAAAGATCCTCGCTGAAGCGGGGGGTGAGGCCGGTGGCTGTGTAAAACCTGTGGAGCTCGGTTGCCCTACTGCCAAAAAGAGATCGACGGAAGACGACCCGTTCTCTTCCTCCTGCCTCCAGGAGATAGCCTGAAGTCAGAAGTCTTAGTGGATCTTCAAATTGTTGGGGAGCGGGTCGATTTTCTATCAGGTCGTTCAGGCTCAGATGACCGCTAACTCTCCTGATAGAGACACTCATGGAAGCGGACGTTGATTGAATCGGTTCACCGGGGTGAGGCTGGATCAATCTTTCGATAGCGATGTCAAGGTGCCATTGGCCTTCACGTTGCTGATAGGAGCCGCTTATGTTCAAGACGCCCATTTCTGTAGGGCGCATTCGAGTCGAGGGGATGACGACGCTAAATCCAACTGGGAGTGTTGTCTCTTCTCTCTGGAGTGCTGGGAGAAGGAGCTCTCTCAAACGCCGACGGATATGGGGAAGAAGCCCATCCGAACTCACTGGTAGAAACGGTCCGAGATGAGGGGACACCAACGCTTCCAACTCGCCCAACCCGATCACAGGGGAGGGGTGTGTTTGACCGAGAGGAAGGTCTAGTCTTAGTTCAGCACCGACATACTCGGCTCCCAGGAGAGTTTTTATTTCACCAGCGGCGTTTCTTTCTACGAGCGCTATTCCTTGAAGCCTTCCATGCCGGTTGAATTGGTATAGAGCTCCACACTCCACGACTTCTCTATTTGTTGCCCAAGGGGTTGGGGTTGTTGAGGCAACCGGGAAAAAGAACTCCGCCTCTGCAGCGCTAGCAGGCGAAACCCTAATGCCACCCGGAATACAACTGAGTTGATTCGAATAATAAACCGGTTGTGGAAAATGACCGACCCCTTTTAATCCGGTAGGCCATGTCGCTTCGGCCAGCAGAGGGCTCCATCTCTCGAGCCCTTCTTTATCGAAGGCAACAAATCGAAACCCCTTCTCTGCTGACAAGGTCAGCATCGGATCTTCTCCTTCGGCCAACCCAAGGTGGGATCGACGGATCGCGGAACTTCCACGGAGCGGAAGCTGGATGTCATCATCTATAAAGGTACGACTGCAACTTTGATTCTTTCTCGGGAGATCAATGATATGTCCCCAAACTCCCTTTCGTTTTTCTACAGGGATATCGATGACCATCCGTCGCAGACGAGGGTTCGGATGCATGGTATTCTCAGGCGCCTCGACGAGCAGGGTCAGGAGGGTATTCCCTTCAGGGCCCCTTCGGATTCGTCCTGCCAATCGGAAATTTGGGAGGATTCCTGAAAAGAGAATCTCTTTGCCCCTTTGTCGAACAAATTGTCTGGCAATCGGCAGATCATTTTCAGTCTGAGAGAGTTGCATGAGGAGGTTGTCTAAATGGAGTCGAAGTGCCTCTCTTTCTGCCCTGCCTAGGTTCGGAGGAGATGCCCTTTCGGTGACGAACAGAAGGATGTCTCTTTCAAGGGACCGGACAAGCCTGTTCAGGTTATGGGAGGGTCTCAGTTTTATCGTGAGCGCAGCGGCAACCACCAGGGTGAGGCCAACTGAGGCTTGAAGAACCCCAGAGCTTTCTTTGGGAGTCGGTTTTTGGTACGAATCACCCGACCCAACGGTGCCTGATTGAGACTCAGTAGCTACTTCCTGTTGAGGAGTGGTTCCCATGAGCTGATCCCAGAGCCTTCCGATTCTGGTTAGCAGCGGTTCGTCGTTTTGGGACTGAATAACGGCCATACGGATTGGTTTTCGTCATCTTCTTGAAAAGGTTGCGGAATTTATGGGGTTGGTTATCCTCACCAGATGAATCTCAAATCACTCGGTGAATTTGGGTTAATCAAGAGACTGACGGCGAGGATTCCAAAGAAGAACCGATATTTGCGGCTCGGGGTCGGGGACGATTGTGCAATTATTCCATTCTCAAAGACAAAAGACCTCCTGATCACGACTGACATGCTAATTGAAGGACATCACTTCCGGACTGGCTGGTTATCGATGCGACAGATCGGACGGAAGGGGATGCTCGTGAACATCTCGGACATCGCTGCGATGGGGGGAGTGCCACGATTTGCGGTTATTTCGGTCGGATTGCCAGTTCGTCTCTCGGTGAAAGATGCGGAGGAACTTTTTCGAGGGGTTCAGGAGATCGCCAAAAAGACCGGTGTCATGATAGTCGGAGGGGACACGAACCGGTCTGAAAAACTGATTCTCAATATCACCCTCCTGGGTGAGGTGGAAAAGGGAAGGGGGCTGACCCGATCGGGTGCCCATTCCGGGGATCGTATTTATGTAACCGGCCGATTGGGAGACGCCGCCCTAGCACTTTCAAGGCGACGGCATCATGAACCGCCACTCCGACTCGCGATTGGACAATTTCTTTTAAGAAGAAAGATTGCCACCGCCTGTATCGACGTGAGCGATGGTTTACTGGGGGATCTGGGACATATCTTGGAGGAGAGCCGGGTTGGTGCCGTGATTGAGGCCAACCGCATTCCAGGGAAATCACCTTTAAAATTAAGATGTTCCGGTGGAGAAGATTATGAGCTCCTCTTTACTGTGCCGCCACGCGTCAAGGTTCCCAAGAAAATTCATGGAGTCCCGGCCACCCTCATTGGTACAATACTCCCCTTAAAGGAAGGTCGCCGGATGATCGATCCGAACGGGCAAAAAAATCGCTGGCCGAAAAAAACCGGCTTCCTTCATTTTTAATGTTAACCACCTTTATCATCATTTTAGCCCTCCTGGGGCTCTCGGCCTCGTTCTCCAGCTTCGAAACCGCCCTTTTTTCCTTATCCCCACTTGAAAAACATCGATTGCAGTCCGGGACCGGGCTTTCTCCATTCATCGGAAAGATTTTGGAAAAACCTCGTGAGTTGCTGACCACCGTTCTTTTAGGAAATGAACTTGTGAACGTCGCGATTTCCATCCTCGGAGGGGGGATTTTTTTAGAACTCTTTCGAGGTTACGATATCCGGATTGTTTATGTCGTTGCGATCGTTGTGACCACATTTATGGTCCTTGTTTTTGGAGAGATTATTCCCAAAAATGTGGCGATTCGAAGCCGGGTCATTGTTTCCCAATTTTTGATCTTTCCTTATAATTTCTTCGCCTGGCTTGTGACTCCGTTTCGGGTTGTGCTGACTTACATCACGGATCGTCTTGTCGGTCTTTTTGGGGCCGATCCTCAACGGCGGTTAATTGTTGAAGAGGAATTTCAGACGCTTCTTGAGATGGGTCAGAAAGAGGGGACGCTGGCTGACCTCGAAGGCACCCTGATCAAGAATATGCTCGATTTCTCCTCAATGACCGTGGCCCAGATCATGACGCCACGGCAGGAGATTGTTGCGATCCCGGAAAGTTTTTCCTTGAAACAGGTTTTCGAAATTCTTCGAAATCATCGGTATTCCAGGATCCCTGTTTACAGAGAAAATATCGACCATTGGATCGGGATTCTTCACGTAAAGGAATTGATTCGGCTTCGATTATCGGCAGCGGATGAAATTTCAATTCCGTCGCTCCTGAAACCTTTTGTTGAAATCAAACCACAGCAGAAGCTTTCCACGGCTCTCGAGGAATTCAAACAAAAACGGGTTCACATGGGGATTGTCCGAAATGAAGAAGGATTTTGTGTGGGTCTTGTGACGATGGATGACCTCTTGGGGAGGATATTTTCCTAGATGACTTCAGAGATCATACAGATTTCCCTTTGGTCAGCCCTCTGCCTTGTTCTGGAAGCTATTTTTTCCGGGGCAGAACTTGCCCTTGTCTCGTGCGACAAATTACGACTCACCCATCGTTCCGCTCGCGGCGAACGAGGGGCGAAGATCGCCTTGTGGTTGGCCAGGCGGCCGGAGTGGTTTTTTTCGACGACGCTTCTTGGCCAGAATCTTTTTATCGTCGGGAATTCTGTCCTCGTGACATTTTTCATCTTTAAACATTTTGGTTATGAATATGAATTCCTCGGATTGGGGCTTGCCCCGCTCATTCTCATCTTTGGAGAGGCGGTTCCCAAATCGATTTTTCAGCAAAGGGCGGACAAACTTGCAACCCTCGTTTCTCCTTTTATTTTGGTCTTTTCGTATCTTCTTTATCCGATTGTTTGGGCTCTCTCAAAACTGACGATGCTGCTTCTGGGGGGGGTTAAAGGGACACTACTCGCTGGCCATCAAGTCACTTCGGAGTCCCTCGAACTTCTTCTGAAGGATGCGGAGATCTCCGAGGCACTGTCTCCGGATCTCAAGAAAACGATGATGCGTACACTTTCATTTCCGAAGAGAAAGGTCCACGAGATCATGACCCCCCTGGTCGATCTCTTCTCCTTGCGGGATACGATGAGCGTCAAGGAGTCGCTGCATCTCGCCTCCGGTGAAAATCGTTCCTTAATCCCTATTTTTCAGCGCCGTGCCCATAATGTTGTTGGTGTTGTGAGTGTTTATGATCTCCTCTTGGCACGCAAGTTGACAGTGCCGGTTAGCGAGCTGATGCAACTCCCCCTTTATGTTTCCGAATTGACGAGTGTCAGAGATCTCTTCCTCCTCCTTCGGAAGGAGCGGAATAATTTTGCTGTTGTGGTCGATGAGTTCGGTGGGGCTGTAGGGGTGGTAACTACAGAGGATATTCTTGAAAAAGTTGTTGGAGAGATTCGGGATGAATATGATCACGGCAAGAAAAATTGGAACAAGGTCTCTCCTTATCGCTATGTTTTTCGAGGGAGAACCCGTTTGGATGAGATTAATGAGACTTTTTTCTGGGGGCTTCCAAAAAATCGTTGTGAAACCTTGGCTGGGTTTATGATTGATCAGTTTGGTCGCATTCCTCAAAAGGGGGATATTCTTCACTACGGCCAATTGACTTTCATGGTGAAGGAGGCTACCCCACGCAGTGTTGATGAAATCATTATTGAAATCGAAGAAAAGACTTAAGTGACACCAGACAAGATAAAAAAAATATTGGAGGATGTTTCTGCTGGGAGACTTTCTCCGGACGAAGCATTTTTAAACCTGAAAGACTTGCCGTATGAAGACTTAGGTTTTGCCCGGTTGGATCATCATCGTGAACTCCGAACTGGCGTTCCTGAAATCGTCTTTGGTGAAAAGAAAGAGATTGGGCAGATCGTGAAGATTGTGGAACGGCTGAGGGAGAGAAGCGATGTCGTGATTGTGACGCGCATTGATGAGGAGAAAGGGAGGGAGTTAGCCAAAAAATTTCCGGAGGGCGAATTTTATTCGGTGGCCCGGATCTTTGCTATGGGCAAGAAAAAGGATCGGGAAGAGAAAAAGGGGAAGATCGTCGTCCTGGCTGCAGGAACCGCTGACCTTCCGGTTGCGGAAGAGGCAGGATGTACGGCTCGATTACTCGGAAGCCCCGTTGAGGCGATCTATGATGTCGGGATCGCCGGGCTTCATCGGTTGCTGGCAGAGGTTCCGCGGCTTCGAGAGGCGTCGGTCATCATTGCTATCGCTGGTATGGAAGGGGCTCTTCCTTCGGTGGTTGCCGGACTTGTCGGAAGGCCGGTTATTGCGGTGCCAACATCGGTCGGTTATGGAACAGGGTTACAGGGGATTTCGGCCCTTCTCTCGATGCTGAACTCCTGTGTGCCGGGGATTACGGTGGTGAATATCGACAATGGGGTTGGGGCGGCGGTAGCGGCACATTTGATGAATCGGGTATGAAATTTCTAAAACGAAAGCTGATCATCCTCGAAACCAACCTCGACAACATGAACCCCGAGTGGTTTGAGTTCGTCTCGGAGAGGCTTTTTAAGTTCGGTGCCCTCGATGTGACACTGATACCGATCTCGATGAAAAAATCGCGTCCGGCAGTCCTCCTGCAGGTTTTGATCGAACCCAAAAAGCAGACCTCGGCCCTTCAGATTATTTTTGAGGAGACGACAACCCTTGGAATTCGATCCTATCCCGTGGATCGTTACGAGCTCCAGCGTGAGGTTCGATCTGTAAAAACTCCCTACGGAAATGTTCGAGTAAAAATTGGCAAAGGCCCTGACGGTAAAATCATGAATGTCGCCCCCGAATATCAGTCGTGTTTGGAGGTGGCGAGAAAAAGAAAAATTCCGATAAAAAGGATCTACGGTCTTGCGCAGGCGGAATTCTCAAAATGAGAAAACTTTATCAGAATGATAAAGATATGCCCCTTTCTTTTGCGCTGGAATTTTCTAATCAATTGAAAAATATGAGAAATGTTATTTTTTAAAACAATAGTTGGTGGCATGGGTATTGCAGCTCATAACTGTCGTCAATAAGACGAAGCAAGTTGTCCCCATCATCGCTCAGGAAGATGAAGGTGGTATTGTTGTCGTAACGGTGCTATCATATTATTTCTAGGAGGTTTTATGAAATTGTCTTATGATGCAGAGGTTGATGCCGCGTACATTCGCTTAGAAGAAGGCAAATTTGAGGTGACGGCTCATGAACTTTCAGAGGATGTCATTGTCAATTATGCGCCGGACGGTCGAATCGTCGGAATCGAGATCCTTTCAGCCTCAAAGCATCTTTTTGGGAATAAGAAGTCTCCTCAAGTTATTCTTGAAAATATCCGGGCTGTGAATCAATAGCGTTTCCACCCGCACCACCTGTCCCTCAAATCACCCTCAACACCCAACACTGAAGATAGTTCGATTCTGGAAATGTGAGGAGAACGGGGTGATCGGAAGCTGCCCCCCTTCTTTCCAGCAGTTGAAGTTCCCTATGTGTATCATGAGCCGCTTCGAGGAGCATGTCATAGAACATTTGCGGAGTAAAATTTTGGGAGCAGGAACAGGTGATCAGGATGCCCCCCTCTGAGAGGATCTTCATCGCACGGAGGTTGATCTCTTTATAGCCTCGTCGTGCCCCGGAAACTTCTTTTGTGGCAACAAACGGTGGCGGATCCAGGATGACTGTCTGAAATTTCTCTCTCCTCTCGTCATAGGAGCGGAGGGTGTCAAAGGCATTGGCCTCAACAAGCTGAACGTTCTGGATCCTGTTTTGATCAAGATTTTGACGGGTCATCTGGAGGGCTGGAACGGAACTGTCAACCGCGACAACCTCATCGGCATTTTTGGAAACAGGGACCGAAAAGCCGCCTTGGTAACAAAAGAGATCCAGGACACGACCCGAGGCATACCGGGCCGCTGCGATATGGTTTTCTGACTGGTCAAGGTAAAGACCGGTCTTGTGTCCTTCGAGGGGATCCACAAAGAGTGATCGACCCGCCTCTTCGATCATGAGAGGACTTGAGAGACCTCCACGAACGATCCCCCGCTCCTTCGTGAGACCTTCTTTCTCCCGGACGGCAGGTTCGTTCCTCTCGACGATTGCCGATGGTTTGAGGCCCTCTTCGATCAGGTCAATCCAGAATCCCTTCAATCGATCCATTCCAAACGACAGGGTTTGAAAAACGATGACGTCGCGATATCGATCGACGATGAGTCCCGGCAGTTGATCCGATTCGCTGAAGATCAGACGTGAGGCACCATTCGGATCGGAGTGACGACGATCGATCGCCTTCACAAACCTTCTTCTCCAGAATTCCTGATCCACCTTCTCGCGCCTTTTAGTCAGGACGCGAAGCGTGATCTGAGAGAGGGGGTTATAAAAGGCATATCCGAGAAAACGCCTCTTGAAGGAGAGGATTTCAACAATTTCTCCTGCCTCTGCCTTTTCTGTCTCCGTAATATCCGATCTGAAGACCCAGGGATGGCCGTTCAGGACCCTGTCGGTTCCATGCCTGTTGATTGTGACTTTACCGGTCATTGGGAATCCTTAATTAGGGACTCCTAGATAGTGGATATTCAAGAATTTACAAGTGCTTTCCTTGACTTACATCTCTATTGTGTTACCTTTCTGGTGAAGGGGGCTCACCTCATTATGTCACCAAAAAGCCTGCCTATTTCCAAAAAAAGCCTGATCCTGGGGACACGAGGGAGCAAGCTGGCGCTTTGGCAGGCCAATTTTGTCAAAGACCTCCTCGAAAAGGAATACGAGGGACTTAAGGTTGATCTCAAGGTCATTCAGACCTCTGGTGATAAATTAAAAGACAAACCGTTGCCGGAATTTGGTGGTAAGTATTTATTTTTGAAGGAGATTGAAGAGGCGATCCTGGCGCGAAAGGTTGATATTGGGGTTCATAGCATGAAAGATGTCCCCGCGGTGATGGTGGAAGGGATGGCGATAGGGGCCATTCTGAAGAGGGAGGATCCGAGGGATGTTTTTATTTCAAAAAAATATGCTTCGCTCCTTCAACTCCCTAAAAAGACGAAGATCGGGACCAGCTCGCTTCGTCGGGAGTCCCAACTCAGGAATTTTCGACCGGATCTCGAGGTGGTTTCCCTCCGAGGGAATGTTGACACACGTTTGAGGAAGGTGATGAAGGGAGACCCACCAGCGATTGTTTTGGCTGCCGCTGGGCTGACTCGTCTTGGGTATCAGGATAAGATTACAGAGTATCTCCCGACGACGCTCATGCTTCCCGGCGTAGGACAAGGGGCGATTGGCCTTGAAATCCGAGCTGGAGATACCGAGGTCTCAAAGACGATTGAATTTTTGAATGACATGGAAACCTCTTATTGCCTCGGGGCGGAAAGAAGTTATATGAGAGAGATCGGTGGTGATTGCCGCGCCCCTGTGGCTGCCTTTGCCGAGATCCATGGAATGACGCTGAAGCTGACAGGAATGGTCGCATCACCCGATGGCAGGGATCTTATTCGCGATCGGGTAGAGGGAAATTTTAGAGAGGCGGAAGATTTGGGAAAACAACTTGCCAAATCGCTCTTTTCCCAGGGGGCACGGGAAATACTACGCACAGCATCTGAACACAGTAAAAAATGAAGAAACAAGGGAAGGTCTATTTAGTGGGTGCCGGCCCCGGCGATCCGGGACTGGTGACCCTGAAGGCGGTCGAGCTCATTCGGAAAGCGGATGTTATCATCTATGATTATCTCGTGAATGAGCAGCTCCTTTCCTATGCAAGTTCCAATGCTGCCTTCATCTATGCCGGGAAAAAGGGGAATCAACATGCCCTGGAACAGGACGAGATCAATGATCTGATTGTGGAAGAGGCGGTTCATGGGAAGGTCGTTGTCCGTCTGAAGGGGGGAGATCCATTCGTTTTTGGGCGTGGTGGTGAAGAGGCCGAGGTTTTGGCTCGGAAGAAAATCCCTTTTGAGATTGTTCCTGGTATCACCTCGGCGATTGCAGCGCCGGCCTATGCTGGAATACCGGTCACTCACCGGGATTATACATCCACAGTGGCGTTTGTGACGGGGCATGAGAAGGAGACCGGGAGTGGAGGAGAAGTCCCGTGGGAGGCGCTTTCCAAAATCGGCACCGTTGTTTTTCTGATGGGAGTTGGAAATGCCGAACAGATTTCGGAACGATTGATTGAGGCCGGCCGGGCGCCGGAGACACCGGTTGCGGTGATCCGGTGGGGGACACATCCTGCCCAACGTGTTGTTACAGCCACCTTGAAAACAGTGGCCGAAGAGGTCAGGAGGGCCGATTTAAAACCGCCTTCGATTATTGTTGTTGGGGATGTCGTCCGTTTAAGAGAGCAACTCAACTGGTTTGAAAACAAACCGCTTTTTGGAAAACGGATCCTCGTGACACGGACGCGGGAACAGGCCAGTGAACTGAGTCATCACTTGGAGGAATATGGGGCCTCGGTTTCCGAGATCCCGACGATTGAAATCAAGCCTCCTGCCAGCTGGAGGGGGATAGATCATGCTCTGGCTTCTTTGAAGAAGTATCACTGGATTATTTTTACGAGTGTGAATGGGGTCTCCCATTTTTTTGAACGGCTTCAGAAAAAGGGGAGGGATCTCCGGGATCTGAAGGGGATCCAGATCGCCGCGATCGGTCCTGCAACCGCTGAGGCGATACGAGAGAAGGGGATTCGGGTTGACTCGATTGCCGAAGAATATCGCGCCGAGGGGCTTGTGCGTATCTTGGCTGCCAAAAGGATCAGAGGAAAGAGAATCTTGATCCCGCGAGCCAAAGAGGCGCGTGAGATTTTGGTTGAAGAACTAAAGCGAGTCGGGGCGAAGGTGGATGTCGTTGAGGCCTACCGGACGATCCGGCCCAAAGGGGGGGCTGATCGATTGCAAGAATTGATTCAAAAGGGCGAAATCGATCTGATGACATTTGCAAGCTCTTCGACGGTCGAAAATTTTATGAAAATGGTTGGTGTAGGGGCAACCGGCCGGTCGCCCCTACATGATCTCGTTTGTAAAATTCCAGTTGCCTCGATTGGGCCGATTACGACAAAGACCGCCAAGTCCCATGGTCTCAACGTGATCCTTCAGCCAAAAAAATACACGATTCCGGCATTGGTCCAAGCGGTTCTTGAGTATTTTAAATAACTCCCCGTTTTCTCCAGAAAACAGTTTTTGCCCCATTTCAGTCTGATTTTCACAACGTCACAATCACAATTACGATAATCAATTTGAACTTGGAAATTAAAAAAGGAGTTTTCATGAAGACTAAAAATTACGTTGCCAGCGTCGCGATCCTCTTGACCTTAGCCTTTTTGCTCGTGCCAGTTTCATCACGAGCCGCAACCTTCGCCGTAACGAACATAAATGATTCGGGGGAGGGATCGTTGCGACAGGCCCTGACGGATGCCAATTCCACTTCGGGAAGCGACACAATCAGTTTTGCCCTCGGTTCGGTTTCGGCGGCGACGATAACGCTTCAAAGTGCGCTCCCCGCAATAACCGAAGGAATCAGCGTTGAGGGACCTGAGTCAACCGTTGTGACGGTTGACGCAAATAGAACAGCAAGCGTTTTCGTTATCGACAGCCCTGGAAACGATCAGACAGTTACCATGTCACGCCTCGTCATAAAGGGCGCTGATAGCGGCGGACTGGAGGGGGGAGGGATCTACGTTGGATCGGGGGATACTTTGAATCTGGCAGATGCTTCGATTGAGTCTAACTCTGCTGGCAGTGGGCCGGGGGGAGGGATTTTTAATGAAGGAACGACCTCACTCACGGGGGTGACAATCACTGGGAACAGTGCAGGGACAGATGGAGGGGGTATTTATATTGAACAGGGAAACATGATCGTCACCAACAGCACGATCAGCGGTAACACCGCCGATCGGGATGGAGGTGGTATCTTCTACGGGGGTGGCGTGATCACACTCAACCATGCGACGGTTACGAATAATACGGCTGATAATGATTATCCTGCGAATAACGTTGGGGATGGGGGTGGAATTTATGGGGCCTCTCAAGGGAGCCGGATCAATCTGAACAACACGATCGTTGCGGGTAATACGGATAAGGATAACGGAGATGCGGGCAGTGTGACCTTCGCACCTGATTGCGTGCGCATTGTCAGTACTATTTACAGTCTCATAGGGATTGGTGATGCTTGTTCCCCTTCCTTCCCCGACATAAATCTCATTGGTTCTGCGACGAGTCCTATAGATCCCAAGCTGTCTCCTTTAGCCGGAAATGGAGGTTTTGGAAGAACGCACACACTTCAATCAGGTAGTCCTGCAGTTGATGCTGGGAGTACTGCAACCCAGGGGAACAGCGTATGTGCCTCCACGGATCAGAGAGGTTTTCTGCGGCCAAAGGATGGAGATGCCAATGGAACTGCCCGGTGTGACATAGGTGCCCTCGAGGTCGGTTGTGGGGACTCCATCGTTCAGAGCGGAGCGGCTGAGGAGTGTGACGATGGAAATACGACTAACACCGATTCCTGCACTAACTCTTGTCAGAACGCCCGGTGCGGCGACGAAATTGTAGGTCCCGGTGAGGGATGCGACGATGCAAACACTGTCGCTACTGATTCTTGCACGAACTCCTGCCAGCTTGCAAAGTGTAGCGATGGGATCATTGGCCCAAATGAGGAGTGTGACGACAGTAATACAACAAATGGGGATGGATGTGATAGCTCTTGTAAGAAGGAGGCGTCGACTGTCGAAGGTGGTGGTTCATCTGGGGGGGCTGGTAGTGGTTCGACAACTCCAGGCGGAACGAGTACTGCGGAAACTCCAGCAACTGATCCTTCTGCGAGTCCCACAACATCAGGAGGAGGTTGTACCCTTCTCGTTCGATAATCTTAGCAGTCTGTCAACATCCTGTTAGTGAGTTTTGAAATAGGTGAGAAGAGGAGGCTTATCATGGGTTACCAATACCACTGTCGCTATACAGAGACGGTTACTTTTGAGTCGGCAAGGCCATTAACAGAACAGGATCTGTCAAGAATTAGAGATGCGGGTGGCCTCTACAAGACTGCAGAACCGGTTGGGCTTCATGCGAAAAAAACAATTCTGGATAGTGAGGCCCTAAGAACGACCTCTACCTATCATATCGAACGAGACATCGATCGTGACTCAGAGCGCGAGGATATCTATCTTCGGCTCGAACAGGTTAATCCGGCGGGGATAAGACAGATCCTTGGTCGATACATCCAGACGACGATTCATTTCCACTCTGGGATTCTATGTCGTCCGGATAGAGATGATCAGAATTGGGTGACAGAGCCTTTTGCAACCATTACCCTTCCGGAATATTCGTTTTTCTATGGCGAACATATTTTTGTGGGGGATCTGACAGGCGATGGTATTCAGGATGTCCTACTTCTGAGAGATGACCTCAATCGAGAGCGATTTCTTAAAAAACCTGTATTTGAAGGGGCGCTCCTACTCGCGGGGAAGAAAAAAGTAGTTCCCCCTCCACCACCCAGAAAAGATTCCTCTCTCGACAGTGAGATCGAGCAATTGTTGGGACTCTGACCAGAAAGTAACCGTGCACCTTTTGGATCATTCCATTTTTGCGCTTTTTTAGCCTTGATCTCTCCCGAATAATAATTTACTATAATTAACAAATATTTATAAATAATATGTATTTACAAGTACTTAAAAATTTAATGAACAATAACTCGTACCATAAGGCTGATGTTGCCAGATTGGCGGGGGTTTCTCGAGCGGCAGTGACGAAGTGGTTTCGGGAGGTGAATCGGGAAGGGTGGGTGAATGTTGAAAGCCGGACTCTGTTTCAGTTGGCCTCTGGCTTGGGTGTGCCGGTCGAAAGCTTGGTTAAACCGGTGGCCGATTTAGCTCCCTATCAAACTGAATTTTTATGGGACCGGCTTTACCCCTCTATGGAGGGTTTTGTTCAGGCGCTTGTCCAGAAGCGCCCACCTGCCTTGGCTCGTCTGGTTCAACAGATTGGATTTTACGAATCCTCTCGTGTGGTCGGTAAAAAAGTGATCGCCCTTTTTGATCGATATAAGAAATTTATTCAGCCGATTCGCAGAAAACAGTTGGAGGTCCTATGGCCGCTCTACGCCTCGAAGAGATAAAGCCGAGGGAGACCATTTCTGAAAAAGTGACTCCAGCTCCTCTTCGGCAGGTCTTGAAACAGATCTTTTCGGATGTCCCTGAAGGACTCTGGCTGGTCGGTGGAACCGCCTTGGCTGGATATTACGCCGAGCATCGGCGATCGGATGATCTGGATTTATTTGCCATCGACTCCGATACCCATCGTGCAACCGTACTTGCCGTCAAAGGTCTCAAAAAGCTCGGGGTCATTTTTGAAAAGGAGAAATCGACCCCAAATTTCTATAAAGGACATCTGCAGCTCAAGGGGCACGCATTTACCGTGGATGTTGTACTGGATGAAAATTTACATCGTGTAGGACGAGCGATAAGGAGTGATGATGGTGTGTTTGTCGCCGACTTGCCCAGTATTTTTGCCATGAAGGCTGCCTGCCTGTTGAGCCGTTGTTCTGAAAAGGATCTGTACGACCTCGCCTGGTGTTTTGATCAAGTCGGAATGATTGACATCGATGAGATTGTTGAAAAGGGAACTCTGGTTGATGGCGGAATGAATGTCGAAGGGATGCTGATCAGTTTGCAGGGAGCCACTTTACGCCAGGAATCGTGTCATTTCTTGCTGGACGATTCAAGCCCTGCGGTCGGCGAGGCCTATCGGAGGATTGTCGATCTTCAAAAGAAATTGATTCGTGCGCTTCTCGATTATGAACAGGGCCAACCACCTTCTCGGGAGACCAAGGCGTTGGCCGATGCAGTTAAGGATCAGAAGAGAATCAGATAAGCCCCGTCGTTTCCTCAAATCCACAGATCAGATTCATATTTTGCACTGCCTGGGAGGAGGCCCCCTTCATGAGGTTGTCGAGGGCGGTGATGATGACGACGAGTTTGCTGTGATCATCATAGAAGGCGCCGATCTGGATATTATTTGTCTTCGTTGTCTCTTTGATCTTCGGGAATTTCCCTTCGGGCAGGACCTGGACAAACGGTTCTCCTTTATAAAAATCTTGAAATGTTTTGAGGAGTTTTTTGGTGTCACATTTCCACTTAGGTCTTGCGTAGATGGTGGAAAGGATCCCTCGATCGATCGGAAGCAGGTGAGGGGTGAATCGGATAGAGACCTCTTTTCCGGCAATGAGTGAAATCTCCTGCTCGATTTCGGAGGCGTGACGGTGTTTCTCGAGACTATAGGCGTAGAAGGAATCTTGCACATCCTCCCGCAACCCCCCTTCGACCTTTGACCGTCCAGCACCGCTCATCCCCGACTTCGAATCGATGATGATCCCTTCTTCCGAGATCATTTTGTTTTTGAGGAGAGGAATAAGTCCCAGAAGGGCAGAGGTTGGATAGCAGCCTGGATTTCCGATGAGTGACGCCTTTTTGATTTTTTCTCGATAGATCTCGGGAAGACCATAAACCGCCTTGGCGAGAAGGTCGGGGGAGGTATGCCTTCCATACGATTTTTCATAAGCTTGAGGGGTTCGATAACGAAAATCGGCAGAGAGATCGATGACCTTTATCCCTTGTCTTAACCAGTTGGGAACATGCTGCATCGATTCGGAATGGGGGAGACAGGAAAAAAGGACCGAACATTTCTCTCCGATCGTCTCGTCATGGAGTGTCTCGAAGATGAGGTCAAGCGTCTTCAAGTCGGGAAAGATCTCGGAAACTTTTTCCCCGGGTTGGCTTGTTGAGGTTGCCAAAGTGATCTGGACCTCAGGATGACGGGAAAGGAGACGCAGGAGCTCCTCACCGGTGTAGCCAGTGGCTCCGACAATGCCTGCTTTGATAGTCATTATATTATCGTTTGGAGTATTGTGAGCGACGCCGTGCCCCACGATGCCCATACTTCTTTCGTTCCACTTCTCGCGGATCTCGTGTCAGGAACCCTGCCTTTCGAAGTGGTTTGCGGTAGTCTGAATTGACAGAGAGTAGTGCCCTCGAGATGGCATGTTTCAGTGCATCGGCTTGTCCGCTAAGCCCACCGCCTATGAGGTTGGCAGAGACATTGAATTTTCCAACAGTTCCTGTGACCTCAAATGGCTGATGGATAATGATCCTCAATGCCTCTCGACCAAAATAGTTGTTGCTCGGGCGGCCATTGATTTCGATTTGCCCCTCACCCGGCTTGAGCCATATCCGCGCAATAGAGGTCTTTCTCTTTCCGATGGAGGAATAACGACTTGGGGCTTTTGCTGTTGCCATTTTTTAGACCTCGACCTGTTTTGGTTGCTGTGCCTGATGAGGATGCTCGGCTCCAGCATAGACACGGAGCTTTTTCATCAGATGCTCGTTGGTTTTATTTTTTGGGAGCATCCCATGGACGGCACGTTGGATCAATCTCCTCGGATCTCTGGCGAGGAGTTTCTCTGCAGTGAACTCTTTAATCCCCCCCTGGTACCCGCTATGGTGGTAGTATTTCTTTTGTTTCCATTTATTTCCGGTGAGCCTCACCTGGGCGGCGTTGATCGCGATCACAAAATCGCCCGTATCCTCATGAGGTGTGTAAATTGCCTTGGTTTTTCCACGCAGGATATTGGCGATCTTCGTCGCCGCTCGACCAAGGATCTTGTCCTTCAGGTCGACGACAACCCAATTCCTTGCAATCGTGGCCTTATTTGCTAATGTCGTTTTCTGCATGAGGCCGCCATACCTATTGGAAAACAAAGGAGATTTCAAGCGGTTTTTTATTGAAGTTTTGTTTCAGTGATTGCTAGAGGGGATCATCTATGTTCCCAATTCCAGTCGGGATTTTGATTTTATTCGCCTTAGGCTTTTTCGGGTATACCCTTTCCCGCTGGTGGAAGGTTTTACGGTCGGCCCAACCTGACCCTCGATTCAACGACTACAAACAACGGCTCAAAAACTTGATCGTCATCGCCTTTGGCCAGTCCAAGATGCTTCGGCGCGACTTCAAGGCGGGGCTGATGCATGCGATTATTTTCTGGGGGTTTTTGGTGATCTCCCTTCGGACGATCATTCTTTTTGGGATTGGCTTTGATGAGTCTTTTGGTTCGACCTTTCTCTCTTCACTTCCTGGCCGGATTTATACACTGAGTCTCAATGTTTTTGAATTGATGGTCCTTTTTGCGGTTGGTTATGCCGCCTATCGTCGGATTGTCGTGAAACCGAAGCGGCTCACTCTTTCGGCTGAGGGGCTCCGGATCTTGGCGATGATCGCGCTTTTGATGATCAGTGATTTCCTGATAGACGGTGCCACACTGGCACGGGAGGGGATGGATAATCTCCAATGGGCGCCGGTTTCGGGGATTGTGGCGAATCTCTTTCTTGCCTTTGGGCTTCCTGATTTGTGGTTGGGATACACCCACAACTTTTTCTATTTCTTCCATATCATCTTGATCCTCTGGTTCTTGAATTTTCTCCCCTATGGAAAGCATTTTCATATCCTCACTTTCCTGCCGAATGTTTTTTTCATGCGAACAACCCCCCTAGGTCAACTTCGCAATCTCAATCTGGAAGATGAAAAGGCGACCTCATTCGGGATGGGGACACTCAAGGATCTCTCGTGGAAGGACACCCTTGATATTGCGACCTGTACGGAATGTGGTCGATGCTCCTCGGTCTGTCCCGCGACCGATACCGGTAAAATTCTGAATCCGAAGCAGCTGAATATTGATGAGAGGGAGCATCTAAGAAATAGACAGACAGGACCCGCCCCACTTTTGTCCCCTGATGTTATCAATCCAGAAGTTTTTTGGTCCTGCACCACCTGCCGGGCCTGTGAGGAGGCCTGTCCGGTCGGGATCGAGTTTGTCGATCGGATCGTCGGAACCAGACGGCATATGGTCCTGACTCAAGGGGTGATGCCGACCGAGGTGCAGACGACCTTCCGCAACATGGAAACTAATTTTAATCCTTGGGGGATCGGTTCTGATTCCCGTGCTGATTGGTGTCGGGAGCTTGGTGTCAGAACGCTCGCGGAACATCCGAAGGCGGAATATCTTTATTTTGTCGGATGCGCCGGTTCTTTTGATGATCGGAATAAGAAGATCGCGACAGCCCTTGTGAAAATATTGCAAAAGGCGAAGGTTGATTTCGCGATCTTGGGAAAGGATGAGGTCTGCACCGGTGATCCGGCACGACGGATTGGGAATGAGTACCTTTATCAGATGCTAGCGAAGAAAAATATTGAGACAATGGCCAGATATCAGTTCAAGAAGGTGATCACCGCCTGTCCTCATTGTTTCAACACGATCAAAAACGAATACCCCCAATTTGGTGGAAACTATGAGGTCGTTCATCACACTGATTTTATTGCTGAGTTGATTCGAGAGCAGAAGTTGACGCCGGTGCGCCCACTTTTCAGGAAGGTTGTTTATCATGATTCCTGTTATCTCGGGCGTTACAATAATATCTACGATGCCCCACGCGAGATCTTGAAATCAATCCCTGCAGCGGAGATTGTGGAGGTCGAACAGTCACGTGACAACGGTCGTTGCTGTGGCGCGGGGGGAGGGCGGATGTGGATGGAGGAGCGGGTTGGGAAGCGGGTCAATCATCAGCGTCTCGAAGACCTTCAGGTGGCCAATCCGAACATCATTGCGAGCGCTTGTCCGTTTTGTATCACGATGCTTCGTGATGCGACGCGGGATAAACATGTCGAGGAGAAGATCCAGACAAAGGATGTGGTTGAAATTCTCGCCGACAGTCTGTAAATCGACCTCATTATGTATAACCTCTGTCATGAGCGAGCGTCGAATTCACTTCGCGCGAGCGAATCCCTGCGGGGGGCGTGGGGGGGAAGTCGACGAAGTCGCCCCCCAATAATATGACCACAACACTTCAACAGGCGATGATTAAGGCGGGGCTGGTCAGCAAGAAAAAAGTTGAGGAGCTGACCAATCAAGAATCACCAAAGAGAGGAAGACCTAGCGGAGACAAAAAACCTGGTTTTATTGAGGGAAAGCATCATCACCATCTTCGTACGGAGTGTGAGGCCTGCAAAAAAAGCTCGCCGGATGTCGAGTACTATGAACATCGCAATCAGAGCCTTGTCGCCAAATGGCTCTGCCTGACCTGTGCCGATTATTACAAGATCCATGACGATTGCCGTCAGACGGTTCAGAGTTCACATTCACAGAGTAAATTATTTCGGCGCAGTTACGGCCCCACGAAGGTTTTTAAATGAAGGCCTTCATTACCGGTGCGACCGGATTTCTTGGGAGTCACCTCGTTGATCGTCTCCTGGAAAAGGGATGGGAAGTTCATGTGCTGGCCCGGAAGAGTTCGAATCTCCGCTGGCTTCAGGGAAAGAACGTTAAAATATTTTATGGGGATGTGACCGGAGACCGGAAAGGGATGGAGGAGGGGCTTCGAGGGGTTGATGTTTGTTTCCATGCGGCAGGGATTATCCGGGCGCCGCGTCGGGAGATTTATGAGCAGGTCAATGTCGAAGGGGCACGAAATCTTCTCGAAACGGTCTTAAAGGTCAATCCTGCGATCAAGAAAGTTATTGTTGTCACTAGTGTCGCCGCACACGGCCCGGCACGAGATGATCGACCCGTGACGGAAGAAGATTCGTGCCATCCGGTAACTGATTATGGTTGGAGCAAGCTCGAAGAGGAAAAGGTCGCTTTGCAATATAAGGATCGGTTTCCGATCACAATCATCCGACCACCGGCGATTTATGGGCCGAGGGATGAACAGCTTCTCAAATATTTTAAGATGGTGCGGCGAGGCATCTTGATCTTGCCAGGGGAGAAGGGGAGGCAGCTCAACATCGCACATGTTCAGGATGTCGTGACCGGTCTTATTCTTGCTGCAGAGAATCCAAACTCGAACGGAGAGACCTTTTTTATCGGTGATCGTCGGGACTACGAATGGGAGGATATGGGAGATCTCTTGATTCGTGCACTGAAAAAGAAGGTGATCAAAATTCGTTTAATCAAGCCGATCGTCTATCTTCTCGGTATCGTCGGAGAGCTTCTGACTCTAATCACTGGCCGTTCGATGCCGTTTGGTCGTGCTAACATGAGTAATTTTATCCAGAAGAGATGGACACTCGATATCTCAAAGGCGAGGCGGATTCTCGGTTATGAACCGGCACACCCCCTCAAAGAAGGGTTTGACGAGACAGCGAAGTGGTACCGTGAGAACGGGTGGGTTTAAACTTATAGCCAACCAAAAAAATCTCGACAGGCTGATTCGAGCTCTTCTCGTTTGTCTCCTGAAAGATCTCCCAACTGTTTTTTGAATCGTGCGTTATCCCAAGCGAGAAACTGATCAACTAAAACCATAGAATCAGTTTCAAGCCCACCTTCTCCTTCAGGTAAAAAGACCCTCAATGGGTAATGTTCTTTTGTCACATTTTTTGAGGTTATCGGAAGGATGACGGTCGAAGGATGATTAATTTCATTCAGAGTATCATCTTGAACGACAACGCATGGACGAAGCTTGCCCGGTTTCGTGCCGATTCTGGGATTGAGGTCAACAAGGTAGACTCCCCAACGGCGGATTCTCACGGTAGTTTTAGAGCAGGGGAAAGAAGGGACCATTCCCGGTTGGTTCTTTCCGACTGTTTGCGGACTGAAAGCGAGGCATTTCGGAGTTGGCGCCTTCGTTTGTGATCTTTCAGGATTCCCTGTAAGGCTCGAAGTCCCTCTCGCACAACCTCTTTCTTGCTGGAGAGCCCGAGCTCCTCTTTAAGGTGTGCAATTTCGCGATCTTCCTCTAATGTCATTTGAATCGTCGTGACCGCCTTCATGATGACAATTAGATTAACAATTGGTTTAATAATTGTCAATATCATTGCTTCTTTTCTGACAACCCATTTTGCTATTTCAGCGATGAAGAAGCTAAGGAGGTTGTCTTATATGAACCTATCACCATTTAGCCGTCTTGTAGACGGTCGATCCCTAGGGCTTCTAACGGCAGCACTCGGTGCTGCATTTCTTGGTTGTCCAAATGAGCCTGGGACTTGTTGGGATGTTGATGATGAGACCCTTGATACGCTATCGGGGGACCAGAGGGATCAGTGTACGGCAGGCTTTTTTTATAATTCTCGAGAGGCATGTCAGGCGAGGGAAGATTTCTACGACGCCCGACCAGGATGTAATGTTGCTGCGAATCTCGATTATGCCGCAGAAAACATCTCCCACGCATCCTTGTTTATTCCCCACGGAATTGAATTATCTGTTTACCGACGAATGATTTTGTCTGATGAATGTTACATCTCCTGTTTCTGGACCTTAAGAGATGGGAGCGAATGTCAGGTTGAGATCTTTTCTTCCCCCGGATCAGAACCTTGGATACGTAGAGTTGGAGATTCACTCGAGAACAATCAGTGCGCAATTGATTGGGAAAATAGGTAGAGCCTTACTCTGCCAACACTTTCTTAAACTCCTGCGTTAAGAGTGGGACGATCTGGAAGAGGTCTCCGGTGATTCCGTAAGTCGCCCTCTTGAAGATCGGTGCCTCGGGGTCTTTATTGATCGCGACAATAACTTTTGATGTTCGCATGCCGGCGAGATGTTGGATTGCCCCTGAAATCCCGCAGGCTACATAAAGATTTGGGTTGACCGTCTTGCCAGTCTGGCCGACCTGCATATCGTGCGGGGCATAACCGGAATCAACGGCGGCACGGGAGGCTCCGACAGTCGCACCGATCGTATCGGCCAATTCCCAGAGGATCTTGAAGTTTTCAGAATTTTGCATCGCGCGTCCCCCCGAGACAATGATCGAGGCCTCCGTGAGATCGGGGCGGTCCGATTTCCCTTTAACAATTTCGACAAGATTTGTCCTCATCTCACCAGGCTCTATTGATTTCTCAATAACCTGCGCCTTTTGATCCGGAGATAAAGTTTTCAGCATGAAGGAATTTGGTCGTGTCGTCGCCATCTGAATTTCAGTTTCGTACGTGACATCAATGAATGCCTTTCCCGCAAAGATTGGTCGCGTTGCGACGAGCTTCCCATTGTCTACCTTAAGGCCGGTACAGTCTGTCGTGAGACCAGCCCCTGTCCTTAGTGCCAGCCGTGGAAAAAGATCTTTCCCCATCGGGCTAGCCGTTCCCAAGACAATGGATGGTTTCAATTCTGAGACAAGTGTGTGAAGAATCTTCGTCATCCCCTCGGGGTTATATTTTTCGAGTGTGGGGATGTGGTAGACCTTCTGTGCCCCGTAAGTGCCAAGCCCTTCAGCCCCCTCGATACCTTTCCCAATGAGAGCGACAGAAACCTCTGTATTCAAGGCCTGTCCAAGCTCAGTTGCCTTGCTGACAAGCTCGAATGTCGTTTTCTTGATTTTCCCTTCTGAATGTTCGCCAAGTACGAGGATCATATCACTTTTGCCTCTTCTCTTAACAACCTTACCAACTCCTTTGCCACCTCTTCTGGTGTTCCCTGAAGCATCTTCCCTGCCGGTCGTTCAGGGGGGAGACGATAGTTGCGATTTCCTGTTCTTGGTTTCGAATCCCCCATGAGTTCCAAGGCCTTTAAGGTGGTTACCGGCTTTGATCGTGCCTTCATGATGCCGGGGAGTGATGCATAACGCGGGGTGTTCAATCCTTTTTCACAACCAAAAATTGCGGGAAGTTTCACATCATAGACTTCCTTGGCCCCGCCGCCAATCCGACGGTGGACAACAACCCCGTTCTTTTCCGCATTCATTTCAAATTTTTCAATCACCATGACATGCGGAATATTCAGGAGTTCAGCGACCATTTGAGGAACCTGTGCGGCATCATCGTCAATCGCCTGCTTGCCGCAGAAAATCAGATCAAACTTTTCTGTCTCCGCAGTCTTCGCCAGGATTTTAGCGGTGACGAAAGAATCAAGCACAATCCCACTGTCGTCAATATGGATCGCCCGATCGGCCCCCATTGCAAGCCCTGAGCGTAGGGCTTCGACAACTCGTGTTGGTCCCAGAGAAAGAATGACAACCTCAGCAGCCCCTGCTTTTTCTTTTGTCTTCAACGCCTCTTCGATCGCGAATTCGTCGTAAGGATTCACGATGAATTTTACGCCATCGATTTCGATCCCTGAACCATCCGCTTTTGTTCGGATCTTGGTTTCCGTATCAGGGACCTGTTTGACAAAGACTCCTATTTTCATACCACCATTCCTTGGATAAACATCTGGCTCAACTGACTCGCACATTCTTCTAAACTATATCTTTTCTTTTTCATCAAGAGCCAATCGAGTGCCATCTCATCGACCGCTCCGAAAAGGGTTCGTCTTAAAAGGTGGGTATTGAGATCTTTTCGAAAAACCCCCTTTTCTTGTCCCTCCATCAGGATTCCTTCGACAACATGAAGATATTCCGCGAACTTACCTCCACGGTACTCCTCCATAAATTTGGAGGATTGTCGGAGTTCTATCTGAAGAACCTGAGCCAGGTTGGGGTTTTCCTCGACCAGCTTCAGGTGGACCCAGATGAATTGCCGCAATTTTTCTTTAGGGTCGGTTATTTCCTTGAGCTTCTTGTTGACCGCCTGAATAAAAAGATCGATCGAATGTTCAAAGATCGAGATCAGCAGGTCGTCTTTGTTTTTGAAATAAAGATAAATCGTCCCCTCAGCCACTTCCGCCGTTTTGGCAACATCCGCTATCGTAGCGTTATAAAAGCCTTTTTTGGCAAAAACCTTGGTCGCTGCCTCGATGATTCTGACCGACTTGTTTGACATGGCGACGATGGATAACGAGTGGGGAAGGGGGGCGTCAAGGGGAATTAGATAAGAGGAGCTCCATCGATCTTCTCAGGGATTGGTCGTCCCAAGAGTTTGAGCATTGTCGGAAAAATATCGACCGATCGGATCGGGCGTTGAGGCAGTGGGAGGTTTGTGACAATCGGCACTTTCATATGTTCCCAGTGGAGTGATCCGTGCGAGGATTTATGCTCAGGGACTTCATGACGTTTTCGGAGGTCAAACCCTTTTGTCGCCGAGAGGACCAAGTCGCCACACCGTGCCGAGCGAAAAATTTGAAGGAGCTGGGCCGGGGCATCAGGATAATCACTGTTAAATGTGAGTTCCAATGAACCACGATCAGTCATTGAAGAAGGGAGGTTTGGGTAACCGAACGGATCTGATTGATGAACTTGGTACCGCAAGATCCCGCCATCGGTGGTTCGTATTGTCGCTTCACCACGCCGGCTTTTGACAACAATCGTCCCATCACCCCTTTGTCCCGCGATGAGATCAATCTCGGGTCTTTCCAACAATTTTTCAACGAGTCGATCTTGTCTCCGGATCAATTCTTCCCACGGCATTCTCCCGGCCCACCCATTTTGATTTTTGAAATAAAGATGGGCCATTCCATTTCCGGAGACCATGCTGGCGGCATCAAAACCGTATCGAAAGACCACCTTGGGATAAAAAAAGGTGTCGACCCCCAAGCCTTCCAAAAAGGAATTAAGTCCCAAGTGTGTTTTTGTTTCCGAGAGCCCATGATCGCTCACGATGAAAATGGCGGTCTCTTCCCACCTCTCCTGTTTTTTCAGTTTTTTGACAATGTTGCCAATCGCTTCGTCGAGGTGGAGATACGATTTTATGGTTTCAGGGTGGAAGGGGCTGGCAAGGTGCGAATGTTCGTCGATTCCGGGGAAGACCACAAAAAGAAACTCGGGATTGTGATCGAGATCTTGAACTATTTTTTTAGCAGCCGCTTTATCCGCAAGGGCCCAGTGGTCTGTCAGGTGGGCATAATACCAATACCAGATACGAGAAAACCAGGTGCGATTATGTCGTCGTTTAATGCCTCGTGTGATTCCGTTGAAGATGTTGTGTGAGTTTGGAGTCAGACCAAATATTGTTTCAATTCCTTCCCGGATGTCATGTCCCATAAAGAATGTCTCCGCCCCCACATAACTCCTGAATTTTTTTCTTGAGAATGGTTTGGCGTAACGGTTTTTATCGAACCATCGGATACCGGGGATATTGCAGGTGCCCGGATAGCACCCTGTCAGATAAGGCAGATAGGCGGGGCCGGTTGTTGAGGGAAATGCCGTCACCCCCTCTCGAAGGTGAGGAAGGTGCTCCGCGATCTGAGGGAGTTGGTTTTTCAGCAAGAGGTCCTGGATGATGTCGAAGCGGGCACCATCCGCAAGGATCATGATGACGGAACGAGTCTGCATCCTGATTTCTTTTCTGGTTGAGGTGGGAGAGGGGGGGGGATCTCCACAATGCCCCCTTTCTTTTGTTGAATTTCGGTAAGCTTCGCTTCCATTCGATGAATCAGATCGGGGTAGCCATGCTGTTTGATAATCTTATCGAATTGATATTTGTAATTATCGACAAGACTGGCGTCATCGACAATGACATCATAAATCTTCCACCCTTCTTGGACCTTGGTCAGTTTATAGTCGAGTGAGATTTTCAGATTCTCTGAAGGGATTCGGACAAAGGTATGGACGAAGGCCCCGCTCTTGTCTGGATTTAAAAATCTTTCCCCTTCATAGGTGATGAAGTAAGAGGTCTTTTTCGCTTTCGATTCCCCCTCTCTTCCTCCGCCCCGCTCCGCAGAGAAAATCGCTTTATTTTCAAGTAGTTGTGTCATCAGATCCACAAACCGATCTCTTTCTCTGGAGCTTAAATCTTTCCAGTTCTTATCCAATGCGAGCCGACAGAGTTCGCGGATGTCGAAGGTTCCATGCAGGACATTCTTTTTTAGATCCGCATTTCTTTTTTTCTCCTCATCATTTTTAGGATGGAGGATGTAAGAGTCGAGCATGTCATCGAGATCTTGGATGGCACGCGTCGGGGAGCCGATCGATGCTTGGGTTTTAGCAGCATTTCCTGTGGGAAGAGATAGTGAGAAAATAATAAAGAAAATAGCAATGAAAATCCCCCCTAGCCCCCCTTTGTCAAAGGGGGGGACTCCTCTTTTCCCCCTTTGTAAAAGGGGGACACAGGGGGATTTTAATAAAAGATCAAACTTCATTCAGGTTTCCTCCCAGTTTTTTGGTCTAACTTAGCAAGGGCTACATTATAATTAAAGAGCGCCTCAAAATATTTTCCCCGCGTCTCCAGAAAAGACTGGACCGCATCAACAAAATCCTTCGGTTCTGCAAGACCAATGTCATAGTTGCTTTGAGTCAGGAAGAGAAGTTGGCGAGAGAGTTTTCCCGCTTCTTCCGCCCGTACAATCTCCTGCTGGGCATTTTGGGCATCAAGATAGGCCTCTTTGACTTCAAGCAATGAACCCTCGTGTGCCATCTCCCTTTGAATTTGCGTCTTCATCAATTCACTCTTTGCCTCACGAATCTTCGAGGCGGTGCTTCGGAAATCAAACTCCCCCTTGAGACGAAGACCGATCCCGGCTCGGGTGTAGTTAAAGGGATCTGTGTAATCGTCCGTTGCTGAGAGTCCTGTGATGCCGGGTGTACGACCGAGCTCAAAAAAGGCACCGATACCGAGATTCGGCGTCGGAAGTCTCTTTTCCAGCGTCAGCTTTTTTTGGCGGACCTCGTAGAGGATATCCAATTGTTTCAGATCGCTTCGGTTTACGAGCGCCTCTTCACGAATCTTTTCGTAAGGGGGGAGGGTGCGAAGCTGTGGTTCGAGACGTTCCGTCTTGATTTCGAAACGGACACGAGGATCGACGTCGATCAAGACACGGAGCGCTTCTTTTGCCATGATCTCTTTTTTATCGACCTCTTCGACGCGTCGCTCAATTTCGGCATGGAAAAGTTTCAGTTTCAGAAGTTCCGAGGGATCTCCCCCTTCATGTTGTTCCCTTTTTTTGATTTCTTTCGCGAGTTCGTCCTTCGCTGTCTTGATCAGACGTCTGACCTCACGCGCGAGCAGGATGCCGTTGTAGAGTTGAGCGACCTTGAGCCCGATCTCCGCCTTCTTCCCCATTTTCTTTTCTTTTTCAGCCATGATGCCAAGATCGGCCAGCGCCTTTCCTGTCTTGACCTTCCCAAATGTCTGCAGGGGGACACCGACTCCGACCTTCACGCGGTTAAAGACCGTCAGGTCTCCTGTGAAGAAGCTTTCGACGGCGTTCGAGACATCACGGGGGGCAGGGCCGACGTTGTATTCATATTCGGCGACAGGGATTCCGATCTTCCGGACATTGTCTTTCCGTGCCTCGGCTGTTTCGATGTCGTAATCGGCCGCCTGGATCTCTCCGTTGAAGAGGGCTGCTCGATGGATGCATTCTTTAAGGTCGAGGATCAGGATCTCTTCCGATCGTGGTCCCCAAAACTTCTGTGCCTTTTCCGTTGCTGAGTTGATCTCTTCAGCAGCCGATAGCGGGAATGCCCGAAGTACGACGAGGCCTATCAATACAGATTTCATTAAAGACATGAGAGTAGGAAGATTTAGCTAATGGGAGATGACTAAAGCAAGAATTTATTCTTCTTCTTCTTCTTCGGGTACAGGTGACGCATCCTGTCCATCACAGGCAACTTCCATCTTTTTGTAAAGTCTACCAACGGCTGTTCCCATGATGGTTGGGCAGTCCCCTTCACAGGCGGTGGCCCAATAGGTGCCAGCCCCACTTACGTTTTGATAGAGAAATTGGACCCCTTCCGTAAAGAGGACCGGGATCTCGTCTTCGTAAAAGGGAAAAGTAATAACCGTCCCGTCGGCTGTTTCGACCTCTTTCCCTACCGTTGGGAGGCAATCATTGGGATCCGGTGTTTCCGGAGTCCCTGTGCGGCGATAACCGGCGAGGAGATATTTTCCACTCGACGGCAGGTAACCGTCGAATCCGGCGACTGTTGACTCAAGGTCAAAGCTGATGTTGGCACGAGGGGCTTCGGTCGGTTTTGTGTCTAAGAATTCTGCAAGACCGATCGCATGGGAATGGGTACCAATCGTGAGCGCCTCACTCCTTGTCAGGAGGCCGAGCATGTCGACGAACATTCTCCCCAAGTTTCCAGTGGCAGTCGGATTGGAGTTTGCGATCTCATGCTCGATTTGGTAGAGATCACGCCCCTCGGCACGCGGGTTTGTGTAGCGCAGGACCTTCTGGCAATCGGTAAAATTGGCGCTGCTTTCACGGCAGATGGCGCTCCAGTTTTTCTCTTCAAGGAGTCGTGGGAAACTGGCCCATTTCTCAATCCCGGAGAGATCATAAGTCTGACCTGCCGCTTTGGCTCGGAAGGCGAGTTGGTTTCGGTCGATCGCCTGCTTCACACAGATGTTGACCGGCTGTGCCGGTGTGTTTGGAAAATTTCGGAATGGTGCACTAAACGAGACATCATCGGCATAGGTGGTCAAGGTGAGGCGACAGTTTCGATCGGCGATCGCATTATCCGGATCTGGTTCGGTCTGCCGGAAATGGGGCTCTTCGGGGGTGGAATCGTCCTCGCCGCAGGCGGCTGCCATCAGGGCTGTTACCAGCCAGGGGATATATTGAATCAGTCTTGGACCATTTAATCTCATAAGCTCTCTTTATTATTATCGGTAGACTTAATGAGATGTTGCACTTTTTCTTTGGAACGGGTGACTGGGGGTCGGGCGCCCGCCCGCGCGCAACGGGTGAGCACGGGTGGGCGGAACCCCCAGACAGGACCCGTTCCATTTAAAATTAAGTTAACCTTAATCACCAATACACTCCCCATATTCCATCGGTTCGACGCATTCCCCATCTGCCCCCCGTAGACAATCCCTCATACAGACCCCCGCCCCCATCAATAGATAACGCGGGGCGGCATTGATTGATTCCACAGATTCCTCTCGTGTGTCGCCGACATAGGCACTGCCGGTCATGCCGATCAGGAGGTCATTAATCTCGATTCCGAAGATACCGTAGGGTTCCGTCTCTTCGAGCAGGTCATCGACTGCGGAGGTCGCCTGGCAGGTCTGGCCCTTGTGATCCCCAACACAGTCACAGATCTCTCGAACCTCCGGATGAAGGGCACAGAACTGGCTCAAGGGGGCCTTCAACGGGACATCGACCCAGATTGAATGATCGGTCTCAGCAAGATATCTGGTTAATAGCGCGATGATCTGGTTTTGGAACGTGGTAACGATTCCCTGGGAAGAGGTTGTAGAGTCGTTTGTGTCCCGTGCCAACGTGTAGTTCTCTTTCACACTCAGATTCAGGTAGGTCCGATCGGTATCGACCTCCCAGTCTGTCGGGACGGCGTAACTGGTACTTTCTTCTGTCAGTTCCGTCGATGTCGAGACGGAGTGTCCCGTAATCCCGCCGGTAATGGTGACCAACCCCTCGTCGATCAAAAATGTAAGGGAGATCGAAATCCGCCCATTCGTCTTGTAGCTGACCATCGGGAGATCTTCATGGTTCGGATCGGCGCAGCGAGGATGCGCAAGTGGTTGCCGCTCACACCAGTCTTTAACCTCAATCTTTCGTTCCGTCCTCTTATACCCTTCCCGTCTTCTTCCGGTGTCGATAAACTGTCCTTCGAAGACCTGCATCTCACCATCTCTCATGCCGATCTCAAGCTCTGCCGTGATCATCGGAGGGCGGGTTGAGCCACTTTCATCCGGTGGAGTCGCCATCGTACTGAAATTGACGATTCTCGCCATCAGGGGGGCGTTCGGATTCAGTTTGGTCCGAACAACAAGCGGTGTCTCGCCAGGGAGTCCTGCGATCATTCCATCACCAAGCATTGTTCCGAGGTCGAGATTGAACGGGAAGCATTTCCAATTGTTTGTCGGATCGTCTGTTTCACCGGGCCCCCGACCATCGTCCAGGACATCATGCCCCTCCTTATCGAGACAGACAGAGCCACCGATATCCGGTGCCGCCATCCCCATCTCTCGAAGTTGCGTCACACTCATATCCATGAAATCCGGCTTCTCAAGGCTTAATTGGTGAAGCAGGGTATTCGCTGAATGGAGGAGGGAGTTTACGAATTCCTCACCCAAGGCCAGGTTTAACTCAGATCCGACATGAGACGCCTCCTCCGCCGGATCGACCGGTTCCGGAGATTCCACCTCACGGATCGGACCGAAGTTCAAGGCGGTCAAGTTGTTATTCTCAAATTGAGGACCCAAGTTATTTCGGAAGAATTCGAAGGCGTTTAGCTCCTCAATCTCCTCATCGGTCGCATCCGCTTCTGTCAGTCCCGCTGGGGCGAGGAGGGCATCCAGTTTTAGAAAAAGACCGATCGGACTGACACGGATATCGGATTTTGAAAGATCGGCGTAAAGATCCAGCGCCAGTTTTTTATCGAACATGTCGAGTGCTACCTGACTGAGCCTCGTCTCTGCCGATTCATCGATCGCCTGGTTGAGGGCAAACGGGATCTGTCGTCTGAGCATCTCTTCCAACGTGGACTCAAGCTGGTCATCGAGATTTTGATTCAGACAGTTTTCATCGCGTCCACTTCCACTAACCCTTTCGTTCAAGCTGGCGAGTTCCGCACAGGCAGAATCAATCGTTGCCGGTTCTCCATCAAAGTAGGTATGGGCCTCTCGGTTACATTCAAGTTGCACGAGACGACCGGGTTCTCCCATTCCATTGACAGAGATCAGCATTTCTCCTGGGGGATTAAGAATCCGTACCCGAAGTTTGTCATTTTCCCGATAAAACTCCATCTGGATGCGTACGGTCAGCCTTTCGACAGTCAGGAGGGCGGGGAGCATCCAGGTTTCATACACCGGGATCCGTGCCAATTCTCCGGGAAAGTCGGATTGATTCGGATGACCATCGCCGTCGTTGTCTCCGGTGGGATTGTCGGTATCCGGTGAGAGACCCTGACATTCCGGGTTGCCTTCGGCGCAATCATCGTCCGTATCATCGACATCCGGGATCCCATCATCGTCGGTATCGGTCAGTTCGATCTCGAAAAGGTCTGCCTTTCCTTCGAGATCGTTGATTTGAAGGGTTACGCGAAGACGGTTGCCCGAGAGGAGCTGAAGTCGCGGGATTTCAATATCTCCAATGGTATGTTCAAAGAGATTGATGACCCTCAATTTCCCTTCGGGGAACGCCTCAGGACAGGAGGATTCGACGCTCGTGGCAGGTCGGTGAGGCTCGAAGAGAGAGGGAAAGGTCTCTTGCTTAAACTTGTCGGAGTTGAGGATCTTGAGAAGGGTTTGCTTGAGTTCCCCCGTAACGTAACTTGCCGGCAGATACATCGAAAGTGCCTTCGGGACCTGCGCCGATCGTGGTTGGAAGGCACCTGATGCATCCGCCATCGATCGTACCTTTCCAAATCCGAAGGAATGCGACTGAACCGTTTTGTTTCCATGAACGTCACGCGCGCTGATCGTGAAGGTATTGACCGGGAATCTTAAGTCATAAAATGGAGAGGCATGGTAGGTCGTGCCACCGCGCGTTCGCTCCGCCATTGGTGTTCGGAGGGGGGTTCCGTCTTCTATCGTCTGGTTGTTGGGCCAGAAACAGATCGAATGTTCTTCGTTGCAGAGGATTTCCATTCCCCATCGATTTCTTCGGCGTGGTCGTTCCGGAAGTTGGTCTGGTTCTTCACCACACACCGAGACGGCGACCATCACGAAAGAAGGGATCTCATCGACAAGGTCAACGCCAACGGGAATATTGACGCCGAAGATACGACTGTATCGGATTGAGGTTCGTTGACGAACCGCCAATACCTGCCCATCGACCTCTTCCAGTGGTTCCTCGAGGTCATCGTCACGGAAATAGGAGACGCAGAGCTCGGGACCGCGGATATCATTCTGGATCGGGGCGAGGGCGATTCGATGTCCCACGGAGCCGACAGTAGCGGCGTTACTGACCTCAACTGCGATGCGGTTTTCTCCATGACCGAGTGGGACGGTAATCACGTGACCCTCAGGGCAGAAGAGACCGTCTTGGGTCGCGGTGACTTCAGAATTGTTTTGAAGGGTTTTTTCATAACCAGCGGTTGAATCGACAATCTCATTGTAAACAGTGAAGGTCAGCTCACTACCGGGGCTCGAGCCCTCTTCTGTTCTGAGGCAGAGATCGATGTTGTTGGCGCTAAATGTATCGTCGATCTCCTGAAGCTCCGGTGGCAGTGTCACTTGCACGCGACGTCTGGCGACCTCGTCCGGCCGGTCTCCGGCGACGCAGATACGATTCCCTTCGGAATCAACGACATTTTCCATCCGGTCACAGATCCCGTCGTTGTCGTCATCAGGATCGGCGTCATTGTAAATTCCATCGTTGTCCCAATCAGGATCTTCACTGTCGGGGATTCCATCCCCATCGGTATCGGTGAGGGGCGACGTGATATAGTTCGCCTGACCGACAGTACCGTTCTCACGCGCGGCAGTGACATTCAAGTCGGGGACACTGATGCGGGTGACGTCTCGTACCTCGGCAATCTTCTGGATCGGATTGCTTCCGCCGGTGAAAAAATCGGCATGGACGATCGCCTGAAATTCCCCCTCTCGCTGAAGCGGGAGAAGAATTCGGAAGGAGCCGCCGTTGTTTTCTATTTCGATCGGATCCGGTTCGGCTAATTCATCCGGAATCGGATTCGACTCATCCGGGGAAGAGATAGCAGCGACCAGATCGATCAGATTTTGAAGATCTTCATAAGAGCGGATCTTTCCAAGAATACAAACGGTAGAATCATTGATGTTTTGATCGGCTACCGGCTGAACAATACAGATCTTTCCTCCGATATAATTTTCCTCAGGGTCACAAGCAGCATCGGTATCAAACTCACAGTCGCAAAGTGCTGTTCCCTCCTCAAGACCTGCCGGTGGATTCGGGCAGGTGAGGGCAATGGTGTTGCCCCGCCAGTCTGCAAAACTGACCTGAGAAAGGAATATAAAGAGAATGCTCAGAAAGATTCTAATCATTAATCGATCTCCGCTTTAATAATAATGTACATCATCGTTCCTTGTGCCTGAGGGTTCGGACTCGCAATCCGCGCCACTCCGGCCAAATCCATTGTTAACGATCCAGCTGGCAGTTCCCCCTCAATTGCTCCTCGATCGAATGTGCCACTCGTATCGGGTTCGAGAAGTCGTCGGCCATGGAGTTCGTCGGGATCGGCGCAGCGAGGTCCTTCCACATAAGGTGAGATCGGATTTCTCCCCTCGAGCCCCATGAGTAATGTGTCAAAACAGGGACCACAACCGGTTCCTGGATCGTTGAGTGTCGCTTCGGGAACAAGTCTCTTGGATTGCGCTGCCTGATCCGGGATGAAGGCCGAAGAGATACATTCAGTCGTGAGGGCGAGCTGAAGGACCGCGTCGATCGGGTCATTTCCCAAGGCTGGTACCACAGGAGAGAAGAGTCTTACCGCAAGGTTTGAGAATGAGATCTCGCCGGTGACAGGATCATAAGTCCCGGTGGCAAGTGCCGGAGAATCGGTCTCATTGTAATAGCTCTGGATACAATCAGCCTCGGAGGCGATCGCGGGGTTCAAGATGTTCGAGAAGTTGGAGCTTGTGACCGTGACCTTGCCTCCACCACAAGAGGGGCTTTGATCGGCCGCCTCCCAATCCGAGAGGTACAGATAGAAATAGGAACAAGAGTGTCCAGAGGCATTTTCGCACTGGAATCGATACTCGGTTCGTGAGGGGTCTGATCCAATCGTGTTGTAGATCCGGACTCCATTGAAGCTGGGGTTTGTCGCGGCTACGGGGTTGTTGCGATCAGGGTCGGGGGTCGTAAAAATCGGTTTTAAGATGGCGGTACCACTGACCGGATCGAGCCGGATCCCACCTGGCAGCGTAAAGCGATCGAGGTAGCGAGTGATATCGGTGATCCCTGCTCGATCGAGAATCCCTCGAGTGGCTGTTGTTAAGATGCGTGTCCTCTGGAGGCTATCGCTCAATCGCTTATCCATTCCAGCCATGAGTCGATGGACAATCAGATTTCGTGTTCCGTCCGGCGCCCCATTGCTCCCCTTCATATTAAAGGTGATTTGGGTACTGTTGCCGCTGTCGGATGGGACTCCACCGATCTTGGGTCGGTTCCCGGGGCGACCGGAGTAGGCATTAACGTCGAATTGGGCCTCGAAGACGCGATAATTAGAAGATCCCTCTGGCACATCGAACTGGATCGTCGCAATCTTCCGTTTTTCACCGGCTGCCAAACTGAACGTCAGGGGAGGCGTCTCCGTCCCTTCGTCGCCACTTCCGTCGGTGTGGCATGCGGTCTCTCCAAGATCTGTCCATTTGATACAGAATTTTCCGATATCCGTTCCGGAAAATTGCGGACGTGATGCCATCACGATATCTTCTGTACCTGAGATCCCGTCGTTTTTGAGGTAGAGCGCCTTTTCAGCACCATCCTGACGGAAACTGGCGAGAAAATTGCTGGCTCGGAAGAGGTGATCGGTTTCTGTTTCGCTGATCACGAGCTGATCAATTCCTTCAGGACAGGTCGGATCACAACTGACTCCCGAAGCGATAAAGCGGGATTCATCTTGAAGATACAGAGAGAGTGTCCCACGACGATCCTGTTTGGCGATCCCACTCAAGACCGCTGTTGCCGGGTTGATTCCATCCCCCTCTACCTTCAAGAGGGTATGATCGGTCCGTCTCCTGTCCGCTGAGGTGATGACCGGTTTCGCGAAGGGACCATAGTTCAGGAAGAAAAAGAGGTCTCTGCGGCCGTCGGGCGGGACCGACCATTGATCTCTATTCCCCCTCCACTCCCGTTCCTCAAAGCTTTCCCCCTGATAAATAGCGCCGACCCGGAAGTTCAGATTCAGATCCTGAGCCTCAATGCTTGTGACTTCGAGAGTGCGGACACCGTTGTTTGAGACCCGGAGGAGTTTGTTTTCCGTTTGAATCCCGACGATCTGTTCTGAAAAGGTGATGGTAGGTGGCGTTGAACTATGAACAGCGAGAGGCGTTCCACCACTGCCGGGTTCAGAAAGGTTTAATTCCGAGATCTCGATCGATGGGGCCGGGGGGCGACCAAAGCCATGAAGAGAGAGGGTGACTTCAGGGTTCTCACTGATGCGGACCTCTGAGGAACAGGTAACCTGGCCGCCTGAACTCGAACAGCCTTGACCCGCCAGCTCGGGATGGAATTCCAACTGCAGGGCGATCGCGCTATTTACGATCGGTGCGAAGATAGCGGTGTTCAGGTCATGGGCGTTGACAATCTTGAGCGGGCCGACCTGATCGGGGACGTTCAAATCAAGGTTTTGATTGGAGCCGGCGCCGATCGTCAAGGTGACTGTTGCTTGTTGAATAAACCGCTCCTCTATCCCGGGAAAGAGGGGATCGCCATCCTCCTTCGCAAAAGGGAGATCGCTCGTCGGAACAGCGATACAATTTCCTTGCTGATGAGTTCCTGGGAGGCAGAGATCGATCGTGATCTTACCATTAGCATCCCTCACGACTGGAAGATCTTCCGAGAGGAGTTCACCTTGACCGAGTGGTGTTGCGACAGAGGCGGTCAGATTTAAGACCGGGGTTCCACCACCACCGCCACCCCCCCCACAATTTTCTCTGAGATCCGAAAGACTCTCGATGGTTCCGTCTTCTTTTGCCGGATTTCTTAGGATGCCCGTAATCTCGGCCGCCATAACCGCATTGCCGAGTGCGGCTCCGAGCTGGCCGGTACCTTGGTCAGGGTCTGAGGAAGTCCCCTCAGGGACGATGAGCCCCGTGACAAGTGTCATTCTCGTTTCGCCAGCGCTGGCATCAAAAGTGGTGGGGCTACCGGAGATACGGACCGGTCCGACGTCTACTGTTCCGGGTACCGGCGTAATCTCAATCTCATCGGTTGTGAGATGCAGAAACTCCTTTGAAAGCCCGGGAATAATCTGAAACGACTGATTGGGTGGCGGATTGGTCGTCGGACTAAAATCGGAAAACCATCGGCTATAGGCAGGGCCGACACAATCATCCTCCCCCAGAATCTGACAGCGGTTAAAGTTGTCATAGAGCCGGATCATGAATTGAAGCGGAAGGCTGTCGATCGCAATCCCGCCATTTTCTGTCTCATGGCAATCACTGACAGCGATGTGATCCTTGAGGCGGTCGTAAGTAGCGCCGGCATCGATGATGAGCGCCGCTTCGAGTGCCGTATTGTCCAACCGAAAACCAGGGAAATCGACTGCGGCGACGTAGACCTTGCATCCGTTCGAAAAATCAAACTTCATCTTCATCGGTTGGCTCCCCAGAAATCGCGTCAGGGCAAGCGTTTCGGCACGGGCACAAAATCGCTCTTCTCCGTTGAGGGGGGTGGCGGTATCGCTCGTTGAGTGGCAACAAAAGAGATCGGTATGCGGAGGCGAGGGATAATTGTTACAGGCACTCGGGGCATCGGAGGTTCCGAGAGAGGCGTCAATATAAAGGGTCAATGTCGCCTCAAATTGCGTCTCGCAGAGGTTCCCTCCGATAACCGGTTGGCAGGTGTTGTTTTCGGTGCACTGCTCACCATCCTCGCATTGTTCGTTGGTTCGGCATCCCTCGATACAGGTTCCCTTTTCATCCTCTCCAATCTTGCAGATCTTTCCCTCCTCACATTCGGAGTCCTCTGTACAGACAACCTCAGTTTCAGCGGTGCAAGTTCCCTCTCGACAGACCTGTCCTTCAGGACAGTTTGAATTGTCCTCACAGGGGACCCCTTCGTCGGGTTGAGGTTCACCACTTGGCGCGGGGGTGCCCTCTGAAGGGACGATCGAGGGGAAGAGGTACGGTTCGTCCTTCCCTCCACCGGCGCAAGCGGCAAGAAGAGCGGCAGGGAGAATAAAAAAGACGAATAAAATTTTTCGTGTTCGTTTCATTTTTTTTAAAAACTAAAAGTAATCCCTCCAGCGATGACCGCGCCGCTGATCGCCTCACTCGCCCCCATGCTCATGAGTCGATAACCTAACGCATCGTTATCCGGATTACCGTCCCGGGTCATCTTGAGGCCCACGAGTCCAAAGCCTAAGGAAGTCAGCGCCCCGAGTGCGAGTCGTGTGGCGTTCCCCAAATAGTTGTCTTTTCCTTTGATCAGTCGTGGCAACGCCTGTCCGGCGGAACTGATCATGACCATTCCATTGGTCATCTGTCCGATATCGTCCGTGGCGGAGCCGCGCCAGACCTGGAGTCCTCCGACAAGTGCGATGAGGACAACAGCAGTCCCTCCAACCCATTTGGATTCGCTCGTGGCAAGCTCTTCAACACTCAACTTCATAGGGATATCCTGCATCGGATTCACCACAAGCAGGAAGAGGTTCCCCATCCCTTCGGTACCATCGATGGTTGCCGTTGACTCTGCGACCTCATTCATCCTCATACCGACCATCGAGCGGGCGGTGATATTCGCGGCGTTGAAGAGGGCCCGTCCTTCCTCGGCTGACTTTTCGAGCTGTTCCTTCTTTGTCTTTAGCGTGGCGATTTGTTCGTCCAAGTCTCCATAATGCTTTTTAAATTCACGCACGTTTGCCAGGTGGAGATGCTCTACGTCGTTTCCGAATTTTTCACGGTCCATTTTCTCCAGAAAGGAAGAGACCAGAAGCGCCTGTTCGCCCCCTTTTTCGAGCAACTGATCCAGTGTTAATTTTACTAATTGATCTCTGAGCGCGCGAAGTTTTTTCTTTTCGTCAGCGGGGGTCGCATGGTCTCTGAGACGCGACCCAATCTCCTCTTCAATCTTCTTCTTCGCCATCTGTTCGACATCGGAGAGTTCTCGATAATGGTGAATCAGTTGATCCAGATCGTAGCGGTGTCGGGGAGGCGTCCCTTCAGCCAGTCTCTCCGTTTCCTGAAGATTCGCGAGCAACAGCTCGTATTGGGCCAGTCGCTCTCTCGCCTTGTCACGCTCCGGGATCTTTCCCCCTTTTCCATCGTCTCCCTGCAGGAATTTGAGCTCCTTCGCGATATCATCAATATCATCGCGTGATCCTTGAAGCCCTGGTGTCCAGACGAGGTAAACCCCCTCTGTCAGGTTCCAGTCAGGTGACGAAGGATCCGAAGAGACGAGTTCACCTGTCTGCGTGACACGGAAACTCATCATGAACCCCTTGCGAAGACCGATGCCGATCTCATCACTCGTGAAAAGTGCGACCCCTCCGCCACGACTATCGCCACTCCCCATCTCACTTGTCATGGTCCCCTCGATACCGGCGCGCGGGATATAGACGACCGCGAGATCCTTCCCCTCCATCGGATACCAGGAGCGGACATCGGCGGCGAAGAGGCGGACCTGGGTGTCGAGATAACGAGCGTCCGGTGAGCCCTTGACAATTCTTCGACGTACCTCTCCTTCGATACCCCAGAGCTGGTCACCACTTCGAAACAGCGCGCCGGCGGAGACCCCGATCGATTCAGGAAAGACCGAGGCGACATCGCGGAGGACCCCGTCAGAAAAGGTCGCTCCCGCATACCCTGCCTGAAGCTCTGTCCCCGTGAACGGCTGTGGTGTAGCGGCCTCAGCAGGGGACGGTTCTGAGAAGGTTGCCTTCGGGGCCTTAATTTTTGTATCGACGTCTGCCATTTTTCTCCTTACCAAAAAAGTGTCAAACCTAAGGTGGGGGTCAGATACCCAATCGCCCTGAAATTCCCTCTCACCTTTTCTTCTCCTTCTTCGATCGCATCACTTCCTTCTTCCCAAAATTCTGCCTTTTTTAAGACAAAGAAATTATCGACTCCCAACGTGACCTGTCCCCATGGCTGATCTTCCTTTCCAAACAAGGCACTGAGGAGGATCACCTCTGCCTCTAAGTAGGCGGGAATCGGGAGGGTTGAGCTAATGACCCACTCACTCCCCTTGGCCGCGGGTTCATCAGGATTCGGTCTGGTCGTCTCGACACCTATCCGACCGACCGCGATCCCTCCAGAGACCTGAACTCCACCAATCCCGATGCGGGTTGACTCTCCCCATTGGAGCAGTGCCTTCCACGCCTCCCCATTGAGTGGACTTAAAAAAGGACCGAAGGCAACAGTGCCTCCTATCCCCCCGAGATGGACGGTTGAGGTTTGTTTCTGATCGCCGACCTCTTGTGTCACCTGGAAATTGCGATAGCTTACAAAAACACCGAATCGTGGTTTGAGTGGTGTGACATCCTGTCTCCAGAAATAGCTGACATGAAAATCGACCGGCAGATCGTCGAGCGCTTCGCCAGCGCTTCTTTCTGATGTCCCTTGCTCTTCAGCAGGATGAGGGGTTGCGATCGAGGAGAATCCGACATGATGACCGACACGGATACGGACACTCCTGAAGCCGCTTTCGTTCGCAGAAGCGGGGGGTGGTGCTTCTTCTTTTTTCTCTTCGGGCGCAAGCCTCCCTGTCGCCTTCGCCGCGCGCCGATCGAGCGTGTCCTCCGCGGGAGGCGGCGTTATTCCGCTTTCATATTTGCGTCGTCTTGCTTCCAGTGTGTCAGTGTCAGCCATAATAAACCAATTCCTTCTTTCCGATCATTCTACCGAGGGGTTTTCGTATTCATAACTTGTCCATTCCCCGCCTGTACCTTTAGAGATGTTAGCTGCCATCCCAGGGGCCTCCTTTACGACCGCATCACCCAGTACCTTCTTGGCCGCCTCGAGTTTTTCTGCCGGGTGTGTCCAGGCCCAGAGTTCGACGAGGGTCCCTACGATAACCGGTTTTCCATTTTTCATTTCGACTACTGCCTTGATTGTCCAGGCACCGATGTTTTGTGTAAGCGGGGTATGTTCCGGATATTGAGCCATCTTGATACGGATCGGAGTAACAGTCGTCCATGTGAGCCCATAGGTCCCATCCTCGTTGTCTCGCATCGTGTAGCGGGCACTGCTTGCGAACTTGACCCCACTGGAATTGATCAGCACATTATGGATGCAGGTCCCGCTAATCCCATCATCCCGCCAGTCAGTCACATGGGAGTCTCTTTCCCATGAATTGTTGAATCTTGTCTTCCCTCTCAGGCTATTTTTCAAAAATTCAAAGACCTTCGCCGGATCAGTCTCCGGGATATAGAATTGGGCCTCAATTTTTTTCAGGTAATCTCCTTTTTTATAAGTGGAGAGCGTGATCTTGACCTTTCGAGAACGAACGGTGTCAGAGAGTTCGTTATAGGGGACTGCCCCGGAGAGGTCGTGGGTTGATGTCGCCGCAGTGTCTGCCGCTGTCTTAGCGGCGCGCGCCGCTTGAAGCGCCGCCTCAGCCTCCCTCTGTCCCTCTTCGGCCTTGGCTGCTGCTGCCTTCGTCCTCTCAACATCTCCTGCCGCTGCAGCCTGATCCGCCTCCTTTTTCGCCTGAGCTGCCTTTTCCGCCCCCTTTTTTGCCTTATCGATCTCGGCAGCAATCCCGGTCTTCTCGGTCTCGACCTTAGCAGTCCCTGCAGCGTTTGCGGCTCGTGTTGCCCTCTCGACAAAGGGGGCTGCCTTCTTTTTGTTTGCCTCTAATAAAGCGGCTGGATCAGTGATCGGTGCCGCCAGTGCTTCAGGGGGTGGTGGAGCAGGTGGTGCTGGTGCCACGGGAGGGGGTGGCGGTTCTGTCCTAGCCTCAGGGACACCAAACGAATCAGGGAGAGGTGGGGGGGCTGGAATCGGGAGCGGTTCCCGAGCTTCAGGTGCTGGAGCGACAGGGCCAAGGGACGGTGGTTCAGAAGGGGACGGCGCTGGTGGGGGAGCCGGTACCGGTGCTGGCGAAGTGCTCGCGGAAGGGGGTCGACAATAATCGGCAGGTTTTGCCCCCTCTTTGAGAGAAACTCCTTCTAGCCCTGATAAAAGTGCGAGCCCCTTTTCTGTGACACAGATTTTTCGTTTCCCCTGTCGGATATCCTCCAGAAAATTGGTGACAGCGAGTTTAAATCCATCGACCCAACCGTCTTGCGTGGTCGTCTCTGTGAAGAAGTCAGGGTTTTTATCAGGGTCCAGGTCGGCGTCTTCGAGGATTCCGTCCGTCGTCGCCAACTCGAGCGCCTCGGTTGTCTTTGTGCGTCCGTCTTTTGTTTCAATACGACTCATCTTCGCTCCATTAATCCGGGATCAGTGACGTTGCCTTCTCCACGAGACCGGTGAAAAAAGGCTCCGCCTTGTTCTTTCCAATCTTCTTCAAGAAAGAGTTCTCTTCGTTTCCTCGAGAGAACAGATAATTCAGCCCCATCGCCCCTGCATAGAGAACCCCTGTTGTCAGGAGAATCGCGCCGATACTTAAAGGGACGAGTCCTCCGACCCTTATCAGTGATGGCCATCTCATGAGCGGCCAGACAAACGGGGTCTGACGGAGCCATCGTGTCACAAGCCATGAGGTTTCGCTTGCGAGACTGGTCCTCCATGAGATGAGACTGCAGATTGGCCACAACGCATATCGAATCGGAACGGCATAGGTCATGATCGCACCGGAGAGCCAGATCGCGCCGGCCGCCGGTCGCGCAAACTTGGGGGTGTATTCCCTCTTTGCCTCGATCTTCTTCTTCGGATTCTTTGCAAACAGATAGAGGGTGGAGAGGGCGCGGAATGATTCAGCCCGTTCCGCAACAAGTTTATCGAGCATCCCTTCCACAGAAGAGAGAGGGACAGATGCCTCCTGAATCTCGAGCTTAAGTCCATCAACAATCTCTTCGTAGGTCACCTGGTCGTCACCGTTGGCATTGTATTTTTGGAGGCGCTTCAGAGTTTTTTCCGCATCTTCCTCGGCCCCAAATTTTTGGTAGGTCGACGGATTTCTCTTTGATTCAATAAAACTTGCCCAGGTATTTTGGAGTTTTTTATTGTTTAATGGAGCGATCGGGATGCTCTCCCCTGGTTGCAAGAATCGATCGACCTGTTCGCAGAGGATCTTGTTTGCAAGACCGACAACCGTCTTCGAGAGATAGTACTCCTCCTGATTCAGTGGGTTGAAGTTTTCATAATGGCAGAAGATTTCAGTGCTCATTTAAAATCCTTGTGGAAGGCGAGGCGCTGCAGCCCCGTCTCCTTTTGGTGGTGCTGCTTTTCTTAATCGCTCAGCCTCCTCATTGGCCTTCCTTTGTCTCTCGGCCTCTGCCGTTTCTTTCTCTTTCTCTATTCTTCTCCTTCGCTCCTCAGTGCTTTCCTTTGACTGTTTCTTTTCTGGAGGCTTAATTTTCAGGGCTCGATCGATCAGTTCCTTTCGGACACCGAGAGAGACGAGCTGATTTTCGATCAAGACGAGTCCCCCCTCTTCAATCCAGATCTTGGTTCCTGAAGAGGCGAGTGTGATCACCTCATCCAAAAAGAGATTGATGGCGCCGACCCCCCAATGATTCATGAAGAGCCGAAGGCCAAGCTCTCCGTCACCGGTATTAAAAACATGCTTTAGTTCGTCGGTGGTGAGTCCATCTTTTGCAAGGGGGAGTAGGATCTTCTTCGCCCAGTGAGTTTGCTGATCATAACTCGCTCGAATCCTGTCCAAAGTGGCGGTGGAAATCCCGGCTGCTTGAAGCTTCGCTTTTAGGGGATCGAGGACGGCAGGTGTGATGACACCACTTCCCCAGTAGATTGTATGGAGCGCCTCTTCGATCGCATCAGGAGATGTTGCCAGAGAATCGACCGCCGCCTCAATCGCCGCGCGTTCTCCCTCCTTGACGATCCCATCGCCAACAAGAGCCGCCTCAAATGCCTTTTTAAGGGGATTGATGCCCCCGGTCTCAGCCACTTAAACCCTCCTCGGCTGCTGATAAAGGCTCATCTGCTTCGTTGCCCTCTTCGGCCACTCCTTGCGGCGTACGGTCCAAGTACGCCTCAGTCGGGCCTCAGCGGTCGCCTTGCATCTGAGACCTTTTTCACCAGCCTTCATGACATTAATATTCTCGGCTAATTCCTTCGATTGTTGCCCCACCTGTATGTCGCGACATGTCAAAGTTTGTCCCCCTTTTCTACCGTCCAAATCGAAAAGGGTGGATGAGAGTTGCGAAAATAATGTGACGCGTCGCTATCTGTTCAAATCAACGAGATTATTCGATTTTTTTGACGCAGTGAGGGGTGGGGGAATGAGTCCTCACTCAGAGCGTTTTTCTGATTTCAGTGCTCGAGATATGGGGAATCGGTGATCGCGGTCCTCTTGGAAAAATGATGAACCGGACTAATTTCTTGAGCCCACCAAAATCCTTCCACTTCTTTCTCTCTCGGTAAGTATCCGCCCCCATGACCCACGAGAAGCGGTAAGTAGGGAACTTCTTTTTAAGGTACTGGACAAGGTCGATGGTGAAACCGGTCGCGTGGGGGCGGTGTTCGTAGGATTTGATTCGGATTTTTCTGAAAAATCCCCCCCCCCGCCCCCCCTTTTTCAAAGTGGGGGAGTTAAAATATTGACGACAGAGAGAGACTCTCTTTTTGAAGGAGAGAAGTTTCTTTCCAAACGGGTGCTTGTACACCGGCAAGATCCAGACCTCATCGATTGTTTTTCTCTGGGCAATACGCCTGACGATTTCCCGATGTCCCTCGTGAGGGGGATTGAAAGAGCCTCCGAAGAGGGCAATCTGTTTCTTGCGCGATCGCATTTCGATCTGTATATAGCAATTCATGAAAATTAAGAAAGTCCTTATCGTTTACAAAAAGAGCTCCTACGAGGAGCATGCGCTTCAGGAAAAAGATCCCAACTACTTGAGGCTCGTTCGTGAGAGGAGTGTGGCGATCGGGGGATCGAAGAAGATCCATCAGGAACATCTCGAGACCTTTTGGCAGGTTCAGGAGGATCTTGCTTCTCTCGGGATTCCGTTTGTCATTCGACAAAGATATTATCTGAAGGAGGTTCTAGGATATAACCTGATTTTGACGATCGGAGGGGATGGGACATTCCTCGAGGCCTCTCACTATGTGAGTGATCAACTCCTGATGGGGATTAACTCCGCTCCCTCCCAATCGGTTGGTTATTATTGTCGTACGTATCGTAAAAATTTCAGACAGAAAATGATGGCGATCCTTCGGGGCAAATTTCGTCTCCAAAGGCTTGCACGTCTTTTGGTGCGGCTCCCTCGGGGAGAGAGGGTGCCTCTTGTACTCAACGATATTCTGTTTACCAATTGCCATCCGGCGGGGACAACGCGCTATCTTTTGAGTATCGGTCGTATCGAGGAGGAACAAAAATCCTCCGGTATCTGGATCGCTCCGGCTCCGGGCTCAACAGCAGCGATCCATTCGGCAGGGGGTCGCGTCCTTCCAGTGACCTCAAAAAAATTTCAATTTGTCGTCCGCGAACCTTATCAACCTTTTGGGAATCGGTATCGGTTGCTTAAAAGGATTGTTAGCCCTGCTCAGGAAATAAAGATTCTTTCCATGATGGACGAGGCGGCGATTTATGTCGATGGGCCGCACCTGATGTTTCCGCTCCGTCGCGGAGAGAAATTTACCGTCTGCCAATCGAACCAGCCTCTGTACGCCGTGTGGTGATCAGGCGGTCTTCAGCAGTTTTTTATTTTCGGTGGGAACCTCGAGGGTGGTGAGGTCGTCCTGGAAACGCTCGAGACGTTTCTCGGCCGATTCGTATTTCAGTCGGAGATTTTTGAGATGTCCACCGACTTGCGAAAACTCCTCGACGAAACGACCGAGGTCCTGTTTCAGGCTCTGCAAATTGGCATCGATTGTCTTTGCCCATTCTTCGATCTTCATTCCACGGAGTCCAATCGCGATCGTCTGGAGGTAGGCGTAGAAACTGTTCGGTGAGACGGGAAAGACGCGTTTCTTCTGCGCATAATCCAGAAATTCGCTCCCGACCTCGTCTTCCTTGATTATTGTTTCGTAATAAACATTCTCCGCGGGGATATACATAAGGGCGAAGGGGAGTGTCCCTTCCTCAGGACGTATGTATTTAACGATGTCATCGACATGTTTCCGAACGTCACGGACGAAATCCTTACGCGCTGATTTTTTTTCTTCGTCGGTTGGCGCCTCGATAATTCTTTTAAAATTCGGGAGTGGAAATTTTGAGTCGACCGGGATCAGGCCTTCTTTCGTCTGAATCACGGCATCAACGATCTCTCCACTTTTATAACGATATTGAAGTGTAAAGAATTCTCCCGGAAGGATTTGGGAGAGGATCGTCTCCAACGTGAATTCTCCAAAACCTCCACGGAATTTCGGGGATCGCAGCGATTCCTGCAGCGTGGCGATATCCCGACCGACGGCATGGATCTGTTCGGTCGCCACCTCTAATTTTCCAAGCCGGTTCTGGACCTCGCCCACAACACGAGCGGCGTTATCAAGCCGGTCACCGACATGTTTGTTCGCCTCTCGAAAATGTTTGAGGCTTTCCTCGAGCCGGAGTCCGATTTCACCTGTTAGTTTGCCAAGTTGATCACTGACCTGTTTTGAGTTTGACTCCTGGGTTTGGCGCAGATGATCGATCTCTTGTTTCAAAAGAAGTGATGTCGGATCACGACGTCGGAATAGAATGCCCAGAAGCGTTACCAGGACAAGACCTGAAAGAAGGATCGAGACAATCAAAAGGGACATTAGTGGCGATCTTAATTTTGTCCCCTTGTGAAAGCAATCAGAAACTCTTATGTTTTTATTGAAATGAAAATCAAGGTTTATACCGCTCACTATTGCTCCTACTGTCGCGCCGCGAAGGATCTGCTCACGAGTAAAAAACTTCCCTTTGAGGAGATTGACGTCTCAGCGGACGAGGAGTTTGATGCCTTGGTCGAGAAGACCGGATGGAAGACGGTGCCGCAGATTTTTATTGATGGGAAACTGATCGGTGGTTTTGAAGAGCTGAAGAAACTGGATCAGCAAGGAAAACTTTAAGTCTTCGCTTGTCGACCTCGGAGCGCCTCGACCCTCCGGTGATCGGCGTTTCCATTATTGGCAATTCGAACCTGAATCGGCCGGCTTCTTTCCTGCTGGACCTCATGCCAGGCCCCTGCATCAAAGACGAGAGGTGATTCTCCGGCGCCCAATCGACAGAAGGCATCACGCCGGTCACAGACTTGGGCTTGGGTTTCTGCATCTCCCGCTTGTCCGTCAAAGGCCAGGATCTTTCCTGCTTCAATAACAGGAGATTTATCCCTTGCTTCTGCGGTGAAGGGTCCTTTTGAGGCGAGGGCGGGAGAGCCGGATGTTGGAGAAGAGGTCCCTTTCGGAAGAGGGCCTGTTTTTGAGAGGGGAAGGCCGCCGGCAGCTTTTTTGTGAGCCACACCTGCATGGAGATTTTTCATACCGTCAGCAGAGGCTGGCTTACTGGGTCTGAGAAGCTTTGCCATATAAGCCCGCATCTGGGCCACTAAACCTTGTCTTTGGGCTGTTGTTAGAGGTTTTTGGTTTCCAGGGCGGAGCTGCTCTCGTGGAATTTGATCATTTCTCGGACGCTCGGTAATTGCCGCTTCTCGTCTTCCTTGGACCGCGCGTCCCTCGGCAATTCGTGTGGCGCCAGGGGGTCTCGAGGTTTCCGCTGCGGGACGTGGGGCTCGTGTCTCAGCCCTTGCATCGGCCCGTCGAGTCTGAGCCGCTTCAGCGGGCGGTGCCTTCGGTTGCGGACGACCCGCCATGAGCTTCTCGAGATCTCGGCCATCCGCGATTTTGAATCCGGTCGGTGGTTTTTCGGGAGGTTTTTCAGTGGGTGCAGCCTTGTCAGTTTTCGGAGTATCGGAACGAGTTGATTCAGAAACCCTTGTGAGATCCACCCTCGTTTTTGCCGCATCCTGAGAACGTGCTACATCGCGGTTTCGAACAGTCGCTGCCTGTTGAGATCCATCTCGAAGGGTCTCAATCTCAACCTGCTCTCGAATGAGATCATGTTGTTCATTTCTTCGTTCTAGCCGTTCTTTAATCGGGTCTGCCATACACTCCTCTCCCTAAATGAGGGTCCTCCAACCCTTTGTTTTGCAATTCCGGTGCCTAAAGGGTGGTACCAGGCACCATTTTAAAGCCATGAAATCGTTATTGTTTTACATAAAATCCGTTGAGTTCTCTTGTGGATAACAGGGAAAATGGGGTTTTAAGACCCCTGATCGGGAACTTTATTAACGTTCTGGGGTGGGTGGCTTAAGGTCGGGCGCCCGCCCGCGCGCAACGGGTGAGCACGGGTGGGCGGAACCTTAAGACAGGACCCACCCCTATGGGATTAGTAATTCGACCAAGACTCTCGGCAAGCCTCGCCCTCAGTGTTGGGCCCTTCTCTGCTTCTTTAGCAAGCCCTTCAACAATTGATCCCCTTTTTTCAAAGTCCTTGCAGATCAAAATGAGATCGACACCGGCGTTGAAGGCCAGAGAGGAGGCCTCCGTCAGCGAGTATCGATTCGCAATCGCCTTCATATCCAGATCGTCCGAGATCACGATCCCTTTGAACCGTAATTTTTTTCGGAGAAAATTTGTCAGGATTTTTCGCGAAAGGGTCGCGGGATTTTTTGGATCCAAGGCAGGGTAGACGACATGGGCGGTCATGAGCATCGGGATCTTCGCTTGAATTGCGGCTCGAAATGGAGCGAGCTCGGTTTTTTCCAAAGCGGCTTTGGTTTTTTTCACGACAGGGAGTGTGAGATGTGAATCGGTCATCGTGTCTCCGTGCCCTGGAAAATGTTTTCCGCAAGGGATGACTCCGGAATCCAGGAGCCCCTTGAAAAAGGGGATCGTTGTTTTAATCACAATATTCGGATTGGTGGAGAAGGCGCGATCCCCAATGATTGGATTTTTCGGATTTGAGTCGACATCCAGGACAGGGGCGAAGTCGAGATTGATCCCGGCCGATTTTAGCTCGCGTCCCAGATAGCGTCCAATCCTCCGGAGAAAATTCTGTCCCTCACGGTGTCCCATCCTTTGATAAATTTCTCCCCAGGTTGCCGCGGGGGGGTATTGCGTAAAGGGTTCCGGGAGTCGGCTGACACGCCCCCCCTCCTGGTCGATTCCGATCAGGAGCGGTTTTTCGGAGAGTGACTGGAGTTCACTGGTCAGATGACGGAGTTGACGAGGGGACTCGATGTTTCGCTTGAACAGGATCAGACCGGCAGGTGGGTATTGGAGCAGGGCCTTCTTGAGATCCCGAGAAACTCGGGTGCCGCTAAAACCCCAAATAAAAAGTTGGCTAATTTTCTTTAACATCAAAGTAATCTCTTAACCCTTCACCGACTACATTAAACGCCAGTATCAACAGCGCCATCGCGAGGCCAGGGAAAATTGCGAGGTGAGGTGCGATCAAGAGATATTGAACCCCCTGGTCGAGCAGGCGTCCCCACGAAGGGATATCGGGCGGGAGTCCCAAGCCCAAGAAGGAGAGTGTCGATTCGGCGAGGATCACCCCTCCCATTGCAAAAGTCGCATTCACGAGAAGTGGACCGATCATGTTGGGCAGGAGATGTCTGAGACAGAGTCTTCGAAAAGGGACACCGATCGCTTGTGCGGCGAGGATGAACTCCCTTTCTTTTAATGATAAAACCTGCCCGCGCGCGATCCGGGCATAGCTGACCCACCCGACTGCTGACAGGATCAGGATGACTGTTGCGGCCGAGCTTTCTCTCTGAAAGGCGGCAAGCGCGATGATCAAAAGCAGAGAGGGGAATGAAAGGACCGTGTCGGTGACAAAGATGAAGAAAGAATCCCAGCGACCACCGAGGGTGCCGGCGATGATTCCCGCGAGACTTCCGAAGAGTCCGCTCAGAAAGACAGTCGCCAGGCTTACTGTGAGAGAGAGTTTCGTGCCGTAGAGGATTAACCCCAAGAGATCTCGCCCATCGAGATCCAGACCCAGCAGGTGTTGGGGGGAAGGGGGCTGGAGACGTTTCTCAAGGGTAAAGTGATGAATATCTCCGACGAGAAACGGCGCTGTGATCGCCAGGACGACGGCAACCCCAATCACGAGACAACCGAATTTGAAAAGCCTTCCTTTCATGCGCTATACCTGATTCGCGGATCGAGTTTTGAGTAAAAGAGGTCGGTCATCAAATTCACCAAACAATAGGTAACGGCGATCAGGAGGATACAACCCTGCAGCACGGGGTAGTCGCGTCGTTCGATGGCGAGCACGAGCAGGGATCCGACACCGGGCCAGGCGAAGATTTTTTCTGTGACAATAGCCCCCGTCAGGACCGATCCGAATTGCAGACCAATAATCGTCACGACAGGATTCAGGGCATTTCGCAAGGCATGCCGGAGGATCACTCTTTTTTCGGGAACTCCCTTGGCCCGGGCGGTTCGGACGTAATCCTCCTGAAGCGTTTCGAGAAGTGACGATCGTGTCATTCGGGTCAGGAGCGCTGCCATGCCTGTCCCAAGTGTCAGTGAGGGGAGGATCAGGCTTGCGATGTTGCTACGACCCGAGACCGGGAGCAGTGAGAGAAAGATAGAGAAAAAGAGGATCAAAAGGGGGCCAAGCCAAAAAGAGGGGATGGAGATTCCGAGGAGTGAGAAAAGGAGGGCCCCCCGATCCCAAGGGGTATCTTTTCGGATCGCGGCAAAGACTCCAAGGGAAAGAGACATCAGGAGGGCGATCCCCAGTGAAGTGAGGGCGAGTTCGAGGCTCGCAGGAAAACGCTCGAAAAGAATGTCGGCAACTGCCCGACGGTCGAAAAGAGAAACCCCCAGATCCCCCTGAAACAGTTGTTTAAAAAAGAGCAGGTATTGCTCCCCAAGAGGCCGATCGAGATGGAGCATCTGGCGAAAGGCTTCTTTATCCACAGATAAGGCCTGTTCCCCAAGGATCAGGTCGACAGGATCTCCCGGGACAAGGTGGATCAGAAAAAAGACAAGAGAGGAGACGAAAAAGAGGGTGGGGATCAGAAGCAAGAGGCGTCTGAGAAGATAGGCCATCATTCTTTATAGACTTCAGTAAAAATCTCAAACCCGGCATCGGGCCGCAATCGGACCCCTCTCAGATTTTTCTGAAAGACCGCCACATTTTTCTCATACCAGAGGTTAATATAGGGAATCTCCTGTGCGATGACTTTTTGAGTATAGGAATAGAGCTCGTGTCTTTTTGGGAGATCGAGTGTCTTGCGGGCCTCCGTGGTGAGTCGATCGATCGATTCATTTTTATAAGATCCGCGGTTGGCACCGTTTGGCGGGGTTTGGGATGAATGAAAGATATAATGATAGATATCCGGCTCGGTGATTCGGACCCAGGTTAGCGAGTAGAGCTGAAAATTACCGGTCTGGATATCATGAAAGAATGTCCCCCACTCAAAAGGCAAGATATGGACCCCAATCCCGACCTCCTTGAGATAACGCGCGATCAATCGTGCGAGTCCGATCCTCTCACGATTCGTCGATGTTTTGTAGGTGAAGGAAAAACGGGATTTGGGACCGACACCGTCAGGGTCTCGGTATCCTGCCTGATCGAGAAGCTTGCGGGCCAGTGGTGGATTGTAGGGATATTTTTTGACGTTGCCTTCGTAGGCCCAATGGATTGGTGGCAGGATCCCTGTCGCCGGAGTGGCGAGGTCCCCAAATCGATAACGGATGATGCTCGGGACATCGATCGCATGCGCGATCGCCTCTCGCACCTCCTGTTTATTGAGTGGCTCCTGATTCAGATTCATTCCCAGGTAGGTAAAATTGACACCGTTCGTGACAGCGACCTGAAGCGCCGGTTTTTTTCTGAGATAATCAACCATCAGATAGGGGATGTTGTTTTGTAGAAAATCGACCTGTCCGCTGAGAAGCTCCAGCACACGCACGTTGTCATCGGGGATCACCTTAAAATGAAGGCGGGCCATTCGCGGTTTTTCTCCGAAATAGTTTTCGTTTCGTGTGAGAGTAATCCCTTCCGCCGGGATAAATTTTTCAATCTTATAGGGGCCTGTTCCGATACCGATATCTTTCCCGTCCGGGAGGATTCCTAATCGGAGGGCGTCGGGGAGGGGGGCGAAAGGCTCTGCCAATTTGATCTCAAGAGAAAGGTCATTTAAAACATGAATCGCCTCGATTTTCGAGAGCAGACTTCGATGCGGAGAGGCGAGTGTCGGATCGAGGATCGCCTCGATCGTTTTCTTGACGTCGTTGGCGGTCAAGGGGCGGCCGTCATGAAAGACGACACCTGATTTGAGGTGAAAACGGTAGAGGGTTGGCTGGATCAACTGATACGACTTCACGAGGTCAGGGATCACCTCCATCCGTTCATTGATCCGGAAAAGGCCATTGAAAATCAGGTCGGAAATCTTTGAGGAGTAGGCATCCGCCATCGAGAGGCGGGGGTCATTGGGTGTCTTGGGGGCTGCCTCGATACCGATCACGATGGTATCGGACGGTGTTTTGATGGAGGGGGAACAGGAAATAATGAAAAGAAATAAAAATAGTGGTAAAGAAGAGAAAATGCGCACAAATTTTTCGGTATCACAGTGACCACGTTGATTCGAGTTAAATTTGCCCTGCTCCTGTTTTTTCTAGCGGCCACCGCAGAGGCGGCAACCCTTTCCCAGAAGATTGACGAGATCCTTCAACATCAGCGGTTGTTATCGGCGAAGGTTTCGATGCAGATCATCCGGCTCTCTGATGGGGCGATTCTCTATGAAAAGGATCCTGATCGCCTGTTGAATCCCGCCTCGGTCTCGAAATTAGTGACCGCCGCCGCTGCGCTTCAGATTTTGGGTCCTGACTATCAGTTTCGCACAGAGTTTTATACCGATCAGGAGAAGGCCGAGGGGGTTTTTCACCATCTCTGGGTGAAGGGGTACGGCAATCCCCTTTTTGTTACCGAAGAGTTGGAGATGTTGATCCAGACCATTCAATCAAAAGGATGGACGAAGGTGGAGGGGGATTTTTTGATTGATGATACCTTTTTTAATCATGATCATCCCGTCACCTATTTTTCCGACGAATCGGAAAAGGTGTATCGTGTGGTGACCGGTCCGCTTTCTTTTAATTTTAATACGGTAGAGATTTTTGTTCGGCCGGCCAGCCATCGTGGGGTTCCTGCGCTGATTCAACTTAAACCCGAGACGCAGTATTTCTCTGTCGTCAATCAGACGAAAACTGATGGAAGGAGGGCCAGTGTCTCCTCCTCCCTCGAAGTCCAGGGACAGAGGCTGATTGTCGAGGGGCGTGTGCCGCTTCGGTCTCGCGGTGCGAGTTTCCGGCAGGCGGTCTCAGAGCCGACCCTCTATACCGGAACCGTAATTCGGGAGGCGATGGAGCGGGCAGGAATCAGTTTTGGCGGACATATCCGGAGGGAGCCGGTGCCGATTGCGGCCAAGCCTGTCTTGCAACATCTCTCCGCCCCTTTGCCGACGCTGATGCGGGCGATGGGGAAGCTTTCAAACAATTTTGTGGCGGAACAGCTCTTTCTCGCCCTGGGCGCTGCGCGGTACGGTCCTCCCGGTGTTTTGGACAAGGGGAGTCGGGCCGCTGCCGAGTATCTCGCCTCCCTTGGGGTTTCGAACAATTACTATGTTGAAAATGGTTCGGGTCTTTCGAAGCTGTCCAGGCTCTCTTCGAACCAGATCATTGCTGTGCTTCGCGAACTTTACCAGAAGCGGTGGCGTGAAGAGGCAATCTCATCCTTGAGTGTTGGGGGAATTGATGGTACTCTCAGACGCAGGTTTAGGGGGATGCTTAAGGGAAAGGTTTTTGGAAAGACCGGTTCCTTAAATCAGGTCGTATCGCTGGCCGGGTATCTTTTTGTGGAGGAAGAGCCGGTCGCCTTTGCCTTTCTCTTCAATGATTTTTCAGCCTCCCCCCACCGAATTCAGAGGGCAGAGGAGAAGATTCTGGAGGCGGTCTATAAGGAAGTTCACGCGATGAGGGCAGTTCGATGACTTCGGGACGGAAAAATTGGGGAAGTCTTTTGGTCGCCGGTGGTCTGATCACCGGTCTGTGGTTTCTTTTTGCAAATTTGGGCGGGGTTCTTCAGTCCCGTTTCCCAAATCCCCTTCCTTCCAAAGAAGTTATTATTGCCGAGATCGAGGAGCCGGTTCAGGAGGGACCTACACCACTTAGATCCCAGACCTCCATTTCAATCGAGCCCCTTCCGCTCATTACCTCGGCTGATTTCTCCGTCCCCGCTGCCTTGGAGGCGGCGGTTGATTTTTGGCGGAAGATCTACGCGGTTTATGATTCAGACCAGGTGGTTTTGCATGATGCCGAGGATCTCTCGGTCATTTATGGGGTGATCGATCTTAAAGATCTCAATAATTTGCCGGAAAAGGAAAAGATGAAGAGTCGGGAGTCACGGGTTCTGGAGGCGACTCGATTGTTGCAGGAGCGTCTCGATGAGGAGCATGCTGATCGTGTCCGAAGTCAAACCGGACTTAAAGACAAATTTATTCAGGCGGTAAGGGTCTCCGGAAGATATCTGCCTCTCTTCGAGGAGATTTTTGTCTCTTACGGGGTTCCCCAGGAGATCACGCGACTTGTCTTCGTCGAATCAATGTTTCAGGAACGGGCCCGTTCAAAGGTAGGGGCAGGTGGGCTCTGGCAGTTTCTTCCGGGGACCGCGAGGCGTTTTATCAAGGTCGATCACTGGATTGATGAACGTTACGACCCGATCGTCTCCACTCACGCGGCGGCACGGCTCCTCCTCAAGAATATGGAAGAGGTCGGGAGTTGGCCCCTCGCAATCACCTCTTATAATACCGGGACCGGTCATGTGAAGAAGGCGGTTCATACGGTAGGGACAACCGATATCGGAACGATCATCAAACGTTACCGAAGCGATGGTTTTGGTTTCGCCTCCCGGAATTTCTACCCTTCGTTTTTGGCTGCCTATCATGTTTATGAAAATCGGGAGCGTTATTTTGGGTCCCTCGAGAAAGAACCGGTCCTTGAATTCGATCAAGTGACCCTGCCGGTCAGTGTGACTTTTTTGCAGGTGGCGGAACTCAGTGGCTCGTCACTGCTCGAGATCCAGTTTCTCAATCCCGCGTATGAGTCGCGCGTTTTTCTAGAAGGGATGAAACTTCCGGTAGGCGCGAAGATCCGTGTTCCGAAGGGACGGACCTTGGCCAATCTTAATTAAAAACTGCACCTTGTTTTGCCCCGATCTTTCCAATCGGGGAGTAGCGGACATCGCGTGGGAGTTCGGCACGGTAGAGCGCAGTTTGGTCACTGACAATTGCTTTTTTCAATTTTTGACACCCTCTGAATCGTACACTTTGGCACCGACTTCTTTCGAGGTGGGTTGTGTCGAGAATTGATCTTCCAAAATCCCTCATGTAAAAGTCGCCCCCTGTGAGATAGGCCTCCGTGAAATCCCCCTCAATTTTCGACCCGACACGGTTTGGATCAGCCATCTGCACAAATCTCCAGATCGCTCTCTTAAAGAGATTCCATCCGCGGAATTCAACCAATTCTGGTCCAAGCGTCGCCCCCACCCATTGACGGTCTATGATTGCGGAGAGGATCGATTCCGAGAGGTCAGAAGATTCAAAGATCACCTTGGCCTTAACATCATCTGGATCACCAAATTGGTAGCGAGGATCGATAAAAACACGATTGAGGCGACACTTTTTAAAATGAGAACCGGTGATATGAAGGAGAAAAAATACAGGGTCGGTTCCGGGTTCAAACCGGCTTTCCGAGAAATCGCAATGTTCGAAAATATTAGGGTGTTTACCCCCGATGATCAAACTATTCCGAAATCGCACGCGGCGAAGTTCACATTGTGTCAATCGTGAATTTTCGCCGAGGCCACAGCTGTCAAATATGGTCTCCCAGTTTTTTTCGGTGCTGGGGAACGAATCGAAAGTCACGCCGTTAAAACGAAGTCTTTTAAATTCAAATGTATCAAACCGGCATCCCCGGAAGCTGGTTTCAACCGCCGTAATCAGATCGAAGGATCCGCTCTTGAACTCGCTTCGATCAAAGATGACCCCATTAAAATCCGGTTGCAGGGCGTCGTACTCATTGAGAGAGGGGCGCCATTCAAAATCGACCTTATCAAAGAGACAAGAGCGGAGCGTGACCCCACGAAAGCGGCAGCGGACAAACTGCACATTCTCAAACGTCGATCCATCGAGGGTTGTGCCTTGCTGGAACAGACATTCCTCGAATCGGGAACTCCCCCAGATCTTTCCCTTGATCTCGGCCCGTTTCCCAAATTGGCATCGCATGAATTTGGTCGCCGAAAAATCGATCCCGCGCATCTTGACCCCGTCGAGGATGCATCGGGTGAAGTCACATTCCGTCAGATTGAGTTTGTCAAAATTGGATCCGGTGAAGTCGAGGATGTACCCCTTTTTCCAGAAATCGATATGCTTGAGCTGGAGGTTACTCCCATCGATGCCTGTCATGTCGATGATCACCTTCCATTCGCCATCCTGCAGGATCTTTCTGGTTCGTGCCTGCTCTTGAATAAGGGCATCGACGAAATCGAAATTCCAGTTGGTAGTGCGCTTAGTCGTGGAGTACCGGACGATTGCCGACTGAAAAATTTGTTGATTGGTTCGGAGGGGACTGCCGGGGGTCGGAGAGGCCATCAGTATTCTGGCGGGAGATAAAGCGGGAGGGGTTGAAGAGGCGGGAGGAGCCTTACGTGTGATGACACTCAGCACAATGAGACCGATGAGACTACCTGCTAGCAGAAGGAGGTCAGGTGTATTTTCATCAGCTCTTTGTTGGGTATTTCCATCGATTATACGTTGGAATGCCACTCCGGCGGTGGCAACGAGAAATGCACTCCCGACGAACGGCAGCGCCTTCGGCATTACTGACAACCCGATCGGGGGTGGCCTCAACGTGGCAACTCCTGCTGATGAGAGCTGGTGGATCACTGTTGGAAACTTCGACCTCTGTTAAGAGCTTGTTGCTCTGAAAATGGAGCTTTCAAGTGTCTTTATAGCAACTCCACATTGAAACAACCGATCTTTCCGCAAGAAATGGCACTGAGAGAAACTACGGGATATCTTTTTTCCACCAGCCGGTTGACTCCAATTCAAGGTGCCCCTGATCCTATTCAAGACAGGTCAGGCATTGATCACTATCTTTCACCTGAGTTCTGTCAAATAGGTAAGGGTTTACTCGCTGTCTCTGTTTTCTCTCTGGGGATTTACGCAACCTTAAGGCTTGTTGGGGGAGGAGTCCTGGTCCGCTTTCTCTCTGCTGTCAGATGGAATGTGTCTGCAAGGCGATTCCACAGCCCGGTCACGCTCCATGAGACCGAGCTCTTGACCGCATTCAGACGCGGAGAGGATGGGGTCTATCAGATTGAAAAGGTCATGACCGGTTCTCATTCAAAAATGCTCGCTCCGGAACCACTAACCGAGGTCATCACAGAGGCACCAACCCTTCGATTCAGCTACAAGGCGCGTGCAGAAACTGTGAGGTTTCTCCCTCGTGCCGATGGCTCCATCTCCCTGTCATTTGTGGATGTCGGGGGAGAAGGGGGACAGGTGGTTTTTGGGGTAGGAACTCCGTGGCACCGATTTTTGATCGACAACCAAACCTTGTGGGACGGGAAGCGGGCCGGCACTGATCATTGTTGGCTTGCCGAAAGACTCGCGATGCTGATGACCGCTCCGGGCACGGAGAGCTTTATTGCGCTTGAAAGAGGTGGGGTTATTTTTCTTAATCCTTCCGTTCGGGGAGTGACGGGACATCCTGTATCGGCGGTCACGCGACTCGCCAGGCGGGGGAAAGGAAGGGCTTACACTTATGGCGTGAGGGAGGTCGACATGAATGGGGTTGGCTGGGACACGGAAATAGACCCTTTTCAATCCTATCTTTCGACCCCTGTCCCAGGATGGTGGAAGGTCTCCTTCGGACACAAACCTTTTGGAACAAATTCTTTTCTCAACGGTTCTATCCTGGTACGCGAAGATACACGTTCTGGAAGGACGCTTGAATGTTTTCGTAAGACCTGGGTTCAGACAGGGGAGGAGGCTGTTTATCGACTTCCCCATAAGGGGTTTGAGGCGTTTTTGGTGACACTCCCATTTGACCACCGCTAATTGTTATCAAATTGATACCGGGGTGGTGAATTTTTGACACCTTCTGGGGTCTCCAAGGCCCCATCCCTGAAACACCATATTTAAAATTACTTTTAAATCAAATGGTTAGAAAAGATCGTGCGCTTTGAAATTTTGGCACGAAGGTTGCTTTCTAACTGGGTAGGAGCCTTTATGATCGTCGGGGTGATTAAAACCAAAGACCTTTTCTTGAATCCAAGGGAAGTCTTCTCGATCTACGGCCTGCTGGGGACCTTTAAGGTTTTTCTGAAGGCGATCAGTCGGAAACAGTATCAGTTCATCGACTTCCTTGAGATCACGACCCGTACCTTTATTGGTCGGAAGAAGAGGGATGGATCAGACGATAGCGAATAAGCCTCCCTCCCGGAATATCTTCAGGAAGAAAATAGATAAATTTTTGATCAGGGCTTAAAGAGAGTCCCTCATTGGGTAGAGTCAGTGGGATCCAATAGGTGCCATAGCGGTTTTGTCGTTTCTCAACGACCTCCTCGCCTTCCTGGTAGCTGAATTCGCGAACCCCCAAGTCTCCTTTGATCTCTCCTTTTAGCTCGAATTGGAAGGAATCAAAATGGGCACCGATAAGTTCAATGAGATGGATTTTCCCAATGCGACGTTTTACGAGCCATTCCCTGTCGATCAGGTTTCCACTACAGATAAAAATCCGTTTCTCCAGCGCCTCGCATTCCTGATAGTCAACCTGCTCGGGGAGACGATTCGGATATTTTCTCCATTCTCCACTTTTCCTGTCGAGAACGATAAATTCATGGCTGCCCCATGTCGGCCCTACAATAAGATCTTTTGGCAAGGGAACAACCGCTCCGAGGTGATCCGGGATGTCGTAAGATTTTTTGTCCCAGGATTGTGATTCGAGATTGAATTGTTTGAGTCGTGAGTAGCCGCGTGGGCCATAGACACTCAAGGCGAGCATCAGTTTTTTTGAATCTTCATCCAACGCAATTCCGGATGGATGACCCATCGGGAAGCGGTCTCGCTTGGGATCGAATCTCCCATTTTTCTCAAGCACCGATTTTGAGATCCGCTCACTCTCTTCGAGAGGTGCAAACTCGGTTATTTTTTCTAGCCTCCATTTTGGTCTTCGGGTTGACCCGGAGAGGAGTGGTTTCAAGTCCGTAGAAAGAAGATAGGCCTCGTTCTGGTAGGTCCTCTCTTTTCTGTTATTGGGATCATAGAGGCAGCAACTGATCCCTATTTCGGAATCCGTGATCGCGAGTCCTTGGGTGTGGCAGGTTTTCTGATTTTTGTTTGAACCAAGTTTTCCCAGAAAGAGATTTTGCGGGAGATGGAGGTCATAGACTTGAGGATCGGTGATGGACCATTTTATCGAATCCGCTTCAGCCAAAAGACAGATCGGCATGAAGAGGGTCAGGGTGGAGAAAAGGATTTGAAGTTTCATGCTTCAGTCGTTATACGACAGATCAGAATTTTCGAAAGGAAAATTCCCCGGGCGCCTAGCTCAGTGGTAGAGCGCTTCCTTCACACGGAAGAGGTCGCTGGTCCGATCCCAGCGGCGCCCATATGGCAATTCAGATAGGAGACAGTGTCCCTGATTTTGAATTAAAAAATCAGGAGGGGAGAAAAATCCGGTTGGCGGATTTCAAGGGTCGTTCCGCGGTCGTCCTTTTCTTTTATCCGAAGGATGAGACGCCCGGCTGTACGAAGGAGGCCTGTACCTTTCGCGATGCGTATGAGGAATTTAAAGGGATTGGGGCCGAGGTGATTGGCGTGAGTTCGGACTCAGTTGATTCCCACAAAAATTTTGCCTCAAAATACCGACTCCCCTTTATTCTCTTGAGCGATGAGGGAGGAAAGGTGCGCAAACTTTTTGGGGTTTCGTCGACCCTTGGATTTCTGCCAGGACGTGTGACCTATGTGATCGATCCAGATGGGATCGTTCGACATATTTTCTCTTCCCAATTTCAGGTGGAACGGCATATCCAAGAGGCGAAAAAGGTTTTGAGGGGGAATCCATGAAGAGATTTTTTCTTTACGGTGTTTGCCTTTTTATATTGACCGCTTGTGGGGGTCGGCTCCCGTCTCCTCATACCGCCGAAAGAGTGGTCACCAAGCACTTCAAGAAGTACGGAAAGAAATACAAGGAGACCGATTTCGGACGCTACAAGGTCGAGAAGGTTGAGATCGATCATATCGAAGAGATCCAGAAGAATCTCGCCTCCGTCGAGGCGTTTACCTACCTCGCTGAAGGGAGTTCGGTGTATCGCGTTCGTGTAACACTTCAGAGGAAAGCCTTGGGGTGGCGGTATCAGTCCTGGGAGAATTTGGGAAAGAGATAGCGCTTCACCTCGATTTTCTTGCCATCGGATTCAAAGGTTACGGCACCATTTCTATCTGTTCGGAAGAGTTGAACATCACGCCGCTCATATTTTTCCAAGATACCGGGGTGAGGGAAGCCAAAGTGGTTTCCTTCAGAGAGGCTCACCACGCCATATCGTGGTTTTACCGTGTCGATGAAAGGGACCGAACTGGAGGTTCGACTCCCATGGTGGGGGATCTTCAGGACGGTTGATTCAATTTTTATTCCTTTACGAATAATTTCCTCTTCGGCATCCTTTTCAATATCACCGGCAAAAAAGAAACTGACATCCTTGAAGGTCGCTCGAACGGCGAGGCAGTTGTTGTTGATGTTTTGAGAACGGTCAATTTTTTCTGGATGAATCATGGAGAATTGAAGTGGACCGATGTCTCGAACGAAGGGGGCGCTGACCTTTTGAATTTTCGTTTGATTCTTTTCCAAAGCCTTCATGAGGAGATCAAAGCTTTCATCGAGGAATTTCTGACCATTCCACCAGAATTCATCGATAGGAAAAGACTCGACGACTGCGGCCAGTCCTCCGTAGTGGTCTGGATGCGGATGGGAGAGGATCATGAGATCAATTTTCTTAACCCCTTTTCTCTTCAGGAAGGGGACAACAACCTCTCGTCCGACATCGAACAGATTCTTCTGATCGGGGATCAAAAATCCCCCTCCATCGATCAAGATCGTCTGTCCCTCAGGGGATTCGATCAGTGCAGCGTCCCCCTGACCGACATCGATGAAGGTCACCTTGAGGGTATCTTGGGAAGAAAGGAGTGGTTTGAGTCCGATCATGAGGAGAAGTCCTATGGAGATGAGGGCGAATGATCGGATCCATTTTTTATAAAGGATCGTTAGAAAGAGGGCGAGGAGGAGATAAACCAGAAGAATGGTCGTTTCGGTTGGGTAAACCTCATAGGCGAAGGACCAGGAAGCGGAACGGTGCAGTAGTCCCAGAAAGAGGAGGGAGAGCTTTTCCAGAAGGGGAAGAAGTAGCATTCCTAACGGAGGCAAAAGCAAGATCAAGAAAAGGGAGGCTCCACTTAAAGGGAGGAGAAATCCAACGAAAGGGACTGCCCAGAGATTCATGAGAACACCGCTGATCGGGAGCAGGTGGAAATGATAGGCGGCTAAAGGAGCAGTGCCTAGTGTCGCGGCAATTGTCACCAGAAGGGGGAGAAGCAAACGAGGCGCCTTCTGCTGAAAAGGGGGAAGAAAAAGGACCATCGAGAGAACGGCGAGGAAAGAAAGTTGAAAGGAGAGACTAAAAGGGGCTGAGAAATCAAAGAGAGTGATCATGATCGCTGCGAAGGCGATGGATGAGAGGAGGTCCAGATCCCTTTTTAGAGAAAAGGCGAGGACAGTGGCGAAAAACATGAGCCCTGCCCGAACAGCGGAAGGAGGGGAGCCGGCAAGCAAGATATAAACGATGACAGGGATGATGGTCAGGAGCAACGCCAGTTTTCTGACAGAAAAGGCGAGTATCAATCGTGGAGAGCGTTTTAAGAGCCAGGAGAACAAGGCAAAACAGATCGCTGCGATGATGGCGATATGTTGGCCCGAGATGGCGAGAAGGTGTGCTGTTCCGGTGATTCGGAAGTCTTCCCAGATTTCGGGTGTCAATCCCGAGGTGTCTCCGACCAGAAGGGATTTGAGGAGGCTGTTGGCTGGAGGTGAAATCCCGGCATCAATCGTTTTCTTGAGCTCACGGCGCAGTGGATCTAACGAGAAGAGTGAAGAGGCTTCTTTTTTCTGAATCCGCCATTTTTCAGCCGGGACATATCCCGTCAGATAGATCCCTTTCCTCTCCAGGAATCGTCGATAGTTAAATCCGCCCGGATTTTTATACCAGTTGGGTCGCTTCAGGCGTGTCGTGAAGGAGATTGTGTCTCCCTGTCTGAGACCCTGAACCCTCTGGAAGTCCTGTTCCGATTCGGTCTCAAGGGTCAAGAGGGCAAGGTTTGTTTCAATGCGAAATCCGGATCGGGCCTGTTTTGGAGCCGACAGGACAACTGTTTCGTACGTCTGTTTTTCGCCAAGAAATTTTTGAAGCTCTTTCGGGAAGGGGTGGGGGAGGTATCGGTCAGCGGCCCAAATGAGGAGGAGCAGGCAGAGTGCGAGTGGGAGAAGAGGGCGACCCAGACTTAAGCTCTTCAGTGATTTCCTCGTAAAGCTCTTCAACCGTTTTCCGAATCTTCTCATGGTCAGGATTTCTAAGAATCAGTGCTAATTTGGTCTTCAACCCCTCCAGAAACCTTCTCGCCTTCTCGGTCCTCTTTACACGATAAAGGGCAAGAAAGGAACGGACATTGATGCCGTTTAGAATAAATTGTCCTTTTTCCATTGACCAGGTGATGCCGCTTGTTTTTTCATCGTAAACCTTTTTGAGACGTCCAAAGACCTTTCCCAGAAGCGCTTCGATGACAGCCTCGAACCTGACAAACTGATTGTGATCCCTTGCCTCCTTGACTACTTTTTTTCGATAGTCATCAAGACCACCGGCGATCCCCAACCACATCCCGATCTCCGCATTCGGGTTGGAGATCAATTCGTTGACATCGTAACCGTCCAGCAGAATTTTCCCACCGGAAAAACTCCATCGCATCCCTTCCCGGTAGTAGGTAAGGTCTCGATCGAGACCAGGCAGTGGGGCAGGATAACTCGGTCGCCCTAGAGGGCGACTAACGCGGCCTTTAGAGCTGATATCACGCGTTCGTGACATTTGACCCCTAGGACTTCTTTTTTCGCAGGATCAATTTGTCTAAGGTCTGACTATACGCCTCGGCGAAACGTTTTCCTTTCGAATCAGATTTGAGGACAACCCTCATCTGCTCCAACATCTTGAGATGCTCCGACTCGACTTCCATATTTTTAAGGTTATGTCCTTTGTAATAAATCTCATGACGCGCCTTATCGAAGTGAATAGAGCCGACCTCTTTCTCATGCATAAAGGTATAGGTGATTTTTTGTCCAAAACTCATGAGTTGATCTACTGAAGAAAGTGGAGAGGGACGTTCTGGCCCGGAAGGGGCAGGCCCCTTTTGTGACAATTTTTCTTTGATGTCGTTTAATCTTTCCAGCTTCGGTTCATTCGAGTTTATTGACACCGGATCTCCTTTTAATTAACTCCTTCACTGGGAAGAAAATGCATTTCGTATGCCAATTAGAGGCAATGCCGCAAAATTTATAACCATTTGATTTAAAACGATTTTTTTATTTTGTCAATTTTTAACGCGATTCTCAAACTGATAATTTTCTCATTTTGATACAATCAAACTGATAAGGAGGGGGGATGAAGGGGAAGGGAAAAATGATCGGGCTCATTCTAAAACAGAAGGCATCTCCGTTCCAGAAGAGGGTTTGGAGGGCGCTTTTGGAGATTCCTCGAGGAGAGGTGAGGACTTATGGGTGGCTTGCCAAAACAATTGGAAGTCCGAAGGCCTGCCGGGCTGTCGGAAATGCGCTTGGCAAAAATCCCTTAGCCCCCCATGTGCCATGTCATCGTATTGTCGCTTCGAATGGGATTGGGGGGTATAGTGGTCGAGGGGGAGCGAGAAAAAAGAGACGACTGCTTGCTAAGGAAGGAATTAAACTGAACGAAGTTTCTTGACTGTCTCTGTAACCGCCTGAATCGCGTAATCGATCTCTTCTTCCGTATTGAATCGGCCGATACCGAAACGGATAGAAGATCGACCCCTTTCATCGCCGACACCAAGCGCCTTCAGGACATAAGAAGGTTCGAAGGATCCTGAGGCGCAGGCGGAGCCTGAGGAAACGGCGACATCCCGGAGGTTTGACATGATATCGCTTGATCGCAATGGGGGGAAACTCAAGTTCAGATTTCCTGCTAACCGCTGGGTTGGGTGTCCGTTCAGGTAGACGTTATCGAGGTTTTTCATGAGTCCGTCCTTTAGCTTTTCACGAAATCTCAGGATGCGCTGGCACTCCTCCGTTATTTCCTGGCGGGCTATCTCGAACGCCTTTCCCATCCCGACAATATTCGGGACCGCCAAGGTTCCCGGACGGATTTCCCCCTCCTGACTCCCTCCGTGGAGGATCGGCATGATACGGACATGGGGATTTTTTTTGCGGATGTAGAGGGCCCCAGTTCCCTTAGGCCCATAGACCTTATGGGCCGACATCGAAAGAAGGTCGATCCCCATTTTCTGGACATCGATAGGAATGCGACCACACCCCTGCGCGGCGTCGACATGAAAAAGGATCCCTTTCTCCCTTGTCATCTTGCCAATCTCTTCGATCGGATGGACTGTTCCGATTTCATTATTTGCCGCCATGAGGGAGACAAGGATTGTCTGAGAGTTGATCGCCTTCCTGAGCTCTTCTAAATCCAGACATCCTTCTTTATTAACCGGGAGAAAGGTGACCTTGAAGCCAAGGGTTTCGAGATATTTTGAGGGGCCGAGCGAGGAGCGGTGTTCCGTGACACAGGTAATCATATGATTTCCTTTAGAGCGATAGAGTTGAGCAGCGCCGATGACTGCGAGATTGATCGATTCGGTCGTGCCGCTTGTCCAGATAATCTCTTTGGGTTCTGAGTTGATCAGAGCGGCGACCTGTTCGCGCGCCTTTTCGACCGCTGCCTCTGCCTGCCAACCAAACGGGTGCGTACTCGAGGCGGCGTTCCCGAAGATTTCCGTAAAATAAGGTTTCATCACCTCAAAGACACGTGGGTCAACAGGTGTGGTGGCGTGATTATCCAGATAAATTGGGAGTTTGAGAGACATAAGAACTTTCCGACCATCCTTCTATTAGATCAATTTGTCAACGAGCTGATAATGAGATAAGGAGAAGTACTTCTTATGAGTCAGATTGTTTTGTGGCAAAAAATCGGACTTGTCGCCTCTGTGATCCTCCCCTTTTTTAATATCCCCTTGATCGTTCGAATGATTCAGAGACGCTCCTCTGCCGATCTTAGTCTTCTTTGGGTTACAGGGGTTTACCTCTGTATGGTGGCGATGGAGCCCCTAGCCCTTTTTTCAACCGATTGGATCTTCAAGCTCTTCGCCACGATGAATCTGATCTTCTTTAGTGGGGTGGTTTTCCTCGCCTACTTTTTTCGGATGAAAAGGTTTCAAGGTCGTGGTAGGATGTAATCGATTTGATGGTCAGTAGTAAAACAGTTAAAATTTCCTTGTTTATTTGGGGGGTTAGCCTTGCCTTTTTTTGTATCGGGTGTGCCTCGAGTGTTGGGACGACGGAAGAGGCTGCAGCAGATCCGACTGTCGATAATTTCCAGGACGATCTAGGAAACACGATCGAATCGAATTCTTCCGTCGGTAAAAACGCAACTTTCTGTGTCAGTTTTAACAAGTCGGTCGATACCTCGACCTGCACAACGGAGACTTTGAAACTGGTTTGCAATAATACCGCAGTTGCTGGTGTGATTCACACCTCGGTCGATAGTGATGACATCGCCGATAATGAATGTTGTTTTGTGCCCAACAACAGTTTGCCGGAAGGGGCGACCTGTGTCTTTTCTGCCTCGGGGATTGCCGATTCCAAGGCGAAGAAGATTTCCGATACAACACTTTCCGTAAGCGTAACTACGAGTACGACGAATGATTCGAGTGATGATGATGGAGGGACGACAACGGCCAGCACGCTTCCCTTGGGATGGAGGATTGTAGAGTCGGGCTACACGACGACCTGTCCTGAATCACCGGTTGGGCCGTTTGGCCCTCCGCCGCTTGTGACAGTCACAGATACGGTGACAAGCGAGTCAGAGACACAAGTGGTCACCTCCGTTTTTGTTGAAGGAACGGGGAGCACCAATGTGACGTACACAAGATCTGGGAATGTCTTAACATGGGAAAACTCTCTCGGAGAAACCACCATCAATGGGTGTACCTTTAGCGCAGCAAGGACCAAGAAGATTTCAGTGACAAAGACCTCTTGTCAGGTGACTGTCAGGAAGACGACCCGTACCGCCATTTCAGGGGTGAGTTGTACGACGAATGTTGGGAACGGAACACCGGTCATCGGTGCAAGCGGGGTTTGTGAAGAAGACATTACAACAAGCTGTACGGTCACCAATTAGTAGAAATTATTTTGCCAGTTTGGCCAACTCACCACGCTCATTGAGTTCCGTGACGATATCACACCCTCCAACAAATTCCCCGTTGATAAAGATCTGAGGAACCGTCGGCCATTCGGTGTATTTCTCGAGTGCATCCCAGAGAAGTTCGTCCTGAAGGACATCGACGGCATGGATCTGTTGGCCCAGTGTTTTCAAGACCTGGACTGCCTGATTCGAGAAGCCACATCGTGGTGCTTCTGGGGTTCCTTTCATAAAGATCACGATCTTGTTTGATCTCACGATCCCCTCGATTTTTTTATGCAGGTCATCTGACATGTTTGTTTCTCCTTTTTTGACCTCACCCTCTGACTCTCCCTCTCCTTAATAAGGAGAGGGAGACGGAGGGAGAGGTGATTACCCTATCCCCAACTGCAACCTTGCCGCCTCACTCATCATCTGGGGTCCCCAGGGCGGATCCCAGACGACATCAACCTTCGCATCAGTGACTCCAGTGACCCCTTTTACTTTTCTCTGAACCTCCGGAGGCAGAGAACCGGCCACAGGACAGGCAGGGGAGGTCAAGGTCATTTTGATTGCAACAGCCTTCGATTCATCAACCTGAATATCATAAATCAATCCCAGTTCATAAATATTTACCGGGATCTCAGGATCGTAGCAGTTCTTCAACGCCTCAATAATTTCATCCTTGAGTTCCATCCCCATCCTCTTCTGTTGAAACAATTTTCTTCTCCCCATGAAGCGCGGCGAGGAGCGTATGCCAGGCGAGTGTAGCACACTTGACCCTGGCTGGAAATTCAGAGACGCCCGAAAAAACGACTAACTTACCCAGTTTTTCTTGGGAGATTGAGGTCGTTTTGGTGGTGACCAGGTCATGAAACCCACTAAAGAGTTTTTCGATCTCCTGGATCTCCTTTCCTTTCACGACGGTGGTCATCAAGGAACTGGAGGCCTTCGAGATCGCGCATCCCGATCCGACAAAACTGATATTCTGGATCCGATCCCCCTCCAGTTTGACGAAGAGGGTGAGACGATCCCCACAGAGAGGATTGTATCCCTCCTGAATCCGATCGGCCCCCTCCATTTTTTGAAAATTTCGGGGTTGGCGATTATGATCAAGAATCACTTCTTGATAGAGTCCAGAAAGTTCAGACATTATCCAAACACCTCAACTTTGTAGGGGCTCACGTCGCCCCCTCCACCCCGCCTTGGAAACGGCGGGGATGGAGCCTCCCCCTCAACGCCCCTTTGGGGCTGGTTATTTGATAATTCACCCAAACACCTCCACGACCTTTTTAAGCCCTTTAATCAAGGCGTCGATATCTTCTTTTTTATTATAAAGGGCGAATGAGATCCTCGCTGTTGCGGGGACCTGAAAACGATCCATGAGCGGCATCGCACAGTGATGGCCTGTCCGGATCGCGATCCCTTCCTGATCGAGGATCGTCCCAATATCATGGGGGTGAATATCATCCATGATGAACGAAATCACCGCCGCCTTTTCACGCGCCGTCCCGATAATTTTAACGGTCGGGACAGAAAGGAGTGCCTCTGTCGCATACTTCAGGAGACTCTTCTCGTAGGTCTCAATAGTTTGCAGGCCCACGGTCTCAAGGTAATCGATCGCTGTTCCGAGCCCAATGACACCCGCAATGTGCGGGGTCCCCGCCTCGAATTTGTACGGGATGACATTGTAGGTGGTTTTTTCAAATGTCACGGCGCTGATCATGTCGCCCCCCCCTTGATACGGAGGCATCGATTCCAAAAGTTGAGCCTTCCCATACAGGACGCCGACGCCGGTCGGTCCGTAAAGTTTGTGCCCAGAAAAGGTGTAGAAGTCACAGTCGAGATCCTGGACGTCTACCTTCATATGCGGTGCTGCCTGGGCTCCATCGATCAGTACCGGAATTTCTTTCTTGTGGGCCAAACGAACAATCTCTTTGACCGGGTTAATCGTTCCCAGCGCATTCGAGACATGGGCAATCGAGACCAGTTTTGTCCTCGGGCCGAGGAGTTTTTCATAGTCATCCATCCTGAGTTCCCCGGCGTCCGTGATCGGAATAATTTTAAGATGCGCGCCGACCTCCTCACAGAGAATTTGCCAAGGGACGATATTGGAGTGGTGTTCCATGTGAGAGATCAGGACTTCATCGCCGGCATGGACCTGTTGACGACCGAATGTTTGCGCCACAAGGTTAATCGCCTCTGTTGTCCCTCTGACGAAGATAATTTCACGACTCTCACGGGCATTCAGAAAATGCTGAACTTTTGTACGGGTTTTTTCATACTCTTGAGTGGCACGTTCGCTTAAGGTGTGGATCCCGCGGTGAATATTGGCGTTGTCCTGACGATAGTATCGCTCCATCGCCTCGAGAACTGCCTTCGGTTTTTGGGAGGTTGCGGCGCTATCCAGATAGACGAGTGGCTTGCCACGAACCTTTTGATGCAGGATAGGAAAATCGTACCACCAATCACCCCAGGACATTACGACACCTCCTGTCTTCGATTCTTAAGCCGGTTTCGAAGTTCATGATCGAGATAGGCCTTCAGGGGGTCGATCTTGACCCCTTGAATGACCTCCTGGGCAAATGCAGCGGTCAGTAGGGCTCGAGCCTCCTGATTTTCGATCCCTCGCGAACGCAGATAGAAGAGCTGTGTCTCGTCCAATCGACCGATCGTTGCCCCGTGATTGCATTTGACATCATCATTATGGATCTCCAGAAGCGGTCTCGTGTTCACGAGGGCATCGTTGGACAGCAGGAGATTTTTGTTTGTCTGTCTCGCGTTCGTTTGATTCGCATGAGGGCGGACGATGATATTTCCATCGAAGACCGCTGTTGATTGACCATCGAGGATCCCCTTGTAGAGCTCCAGGCTTGTCCCATGCGGTTTGATATGGTCAATCAAGGTATGATGATCGACATGCTGATTTCCTTGAGTCAGATAAAATCCATTCAGCACACATTCAGCCCCTTCTTCATTCAGCGAGGAGCGGATCTCGTTTCGGGCGATTCTTCCCCCCATCGAAAGGGAATGAGAGGTGAAACGGCTTGCCTGACCCTCGGAGGCCTGAATCGTTGAGAGGTGAAAGGCCTCTTCATCCTCTCGCTGCAACTTATAATGATGAAGCGTGGCATTTTCGCCCAGCACAATTTCGGTCACCGCGTTCGTGAAGTAGGATCCTTGCCCGAAATAACTTTCCAGGATAGTTGCCTCACTCCCCTCTTCAGCGATAATAAGGTGACGAGGGTGTGTCATCAGGGGGTTGTCCTTGCTGTCGGTGTACCAGAGGATTTCGATCGGTTTTTCAAAACGGCTGTTTTTAGGCAGCAAAATAAAAGCCCCGTCGGAGATAAAAGCGGTATTCAGCGCCGTGAAAGGGTTTTCTGAATAAGGTGCATAACGGGTGAGAGAGTTTTTTACACGGTCATCTCCTGCCTTAAGCTGATTTGCGAGAGATGAGACAAGAATCCCATCGATTCCCTCCAGATGAGAGAATTTTTCCATCCATTGCCCATTGATGAAGACGAGTCGGATCGAGGCAAGCGCACCGCACCCCAAAGGATCGAGGTCGGAGGGGTTTAAACCATCGGGGCGATAGGTCTCCGGGGTTCGGAATGTTTTTTTGATGATCGGTTCGACCGAGGTATAACGCCACTCTTCCTGTCTCGTTGTTGGGAAACCTAATTCACCAAACCGACGCATCGCCTGGTGCCGGATTTTCTGAAGCCACAAGGGATGGGTGGTCCCCACGCCTTCAAAATCAGAGAGATATTTTTGGGTCATCTCATTCGTCATAAGTTCGCCGTCTTTTTTTCCTTCTCGAGCCAGCTGTAGCCTTTGGCCTCGAGTTCATGAGCCAGCTCTTTGGTTCCTGAATGAACAATACGACCGTCCGCGAGGACATGAACGAAGTCAGGGACAATATAATTCAGGAGCCTTTGGTAATGGGTGACCATGATAATCGCTCGATTCTTATTTCGGAGTGTGTTGACGCCATTTGCGACGATGCGCAACGCATCGATATCCAGACCGGAATCGGTTTCATCCAAAATGGCCAGTTTCGGATCGAGGATCGCCATCTGAAGGATCTCGTTTCTCTTCTTTTCCCCACCGGAGAATCCTTCGTTCACAGGACGATTCAAGAGAGAATCCTCCATTTGAAGGAGTTTCATCTTTTCCTTTGCCAGAGCCAGAAATTCCATCGCATCGAGTTCCTCTTCACCACGATGTTTTCGGATCGCATTCAGGGCCGCCTTGAGGAAGTAGGCATTGCTGATTCCCGGGATCTCCACAGGATATTGAAAGGCGAGGAAGATCCCCTCCCGAGCCCTTTCTTCCGGGGATACCTTGAGGAGATTCTTCCCCTCATAAAGAACCTCTCCCTTCGTGACCTCATAACTTTCCCGTCCGGCGAGGACGTTGGCGAGGGTGCTCTTTCCGGAGGCGTTGGGTCCCATAATGGCATGAACCTCTCCTGGCTGAACCTTCAGATTGATTCCTTGAAGAATTTCATCCTGGCCGATTCGTGCATGCAAATTTTTTATTTCGAGCATCGTCATTTTAATTTCTCCTTTTCCCCCTTATCCAACCGCTCCTTCCAAGCTAACCCCTAAAAGTTTCTGAGCCTCGACGGCGAACTCCATCGGGAGCTCGCGGAAGACTTCTTTACAAAATCCGTTTACGATCAGGTTCACAGCATCCTCCGAAGAGATCCCTCTCTGGCGACAGTAAAAGAGTTGATCCTCGTTAATCTTCGAGGTCGAGGCCTCATGCTCAAGTGTTGAAGAACTGTTTTTCACCTCGACATAGGGGAATGTGTGAGCCCCACACTGGGGCCCCATCAGCAGGGAATCGCACTGGGAATAGTTCCTTGCATTAGTCGCCCCCTTTTGAATCTTGACGAGTCCGCGATAGGTATTTTGCCCATGGCCCGCCGAGATCCCTTTGCTAATGATCGTGCTGCGCGTATTTTTACCAATATGGATCATTTTCGTGCCGGTGTCAGCCTGCTGATAGTTATTCGTCACCGCAACAGAATAGAATTCTCCGATGGAGTTGTCACCCTGAAGGATACAGCTCGGATATTTCCAGGTGATTGCGGAGCCGGTCTCGACCTGCGTCCATGAGATCTTTGAATTTTTTCCGACGCATTTGCCTCGTTTCGTAACGAAGTTGTAGATCCCCCCCTTGCCTTCTTTGTCTCCAGGATACCAGTTCTGGACGGTGGAATACTTGATCTGGGCGTTATCGAGGGCGATCAGTTCCACGACAGCGGCATGCAATTGGTTTTCATCACGCATCGGGGCGGTACAACCTTCCAAGTAACTGACATAACTTCCCTCATCCGCAATGATCAATGTTCGTTCAAACTGACCGGTATTGGCGGCATTGATCCGGAAATACGTGGAAAGTTCCATCGGACAGCGGACCCCTTTTGGGATGTAACAAAAGGAGCCATCGGAAAAGACTGCTGAGTTAAGGGTTGCAAAGAAATTGTCTGTATAAGGAACAACCGATCCCAGATATTTCTTCACGAGGTCAGGATGGTTTTGGACCGCCTCTGAAAACGAACAAAAGATAATTCCCAGCTCCGCAAGCTTTTCCTTAAAAGTCGTTGCGACAGAGACACTATCGAGGACCGCATCGACCGCAACGCCCGACAATCTCATCTGTTCCTCGAGCGAGATGCCAAGTTTCTCAAATGTCTTTCGAACTTCTGGATCGATCTCGTCCAGGCTCTTTGGCCCCTCCTTCTTGGATTTTGGGGCCGAATAATAGACGATTCCCTGATAATCGATCGGGGAATAATGGACATTGGCCCACTTCGGCTCTTGCATCGTGAGCCAGTGTCGATACGCCTTCAGCCTCCATTCCAACATGAAAGACGGTTCATTTTTCTTTTTTGAGATGAGTTTGATCGTCTCTTCGTTGAGCCCTGCTGGTACAGACTCTGCCTCAATCGGGCTGATGAAGCCGTATTTGTATTCCTGACTCGTTATTTTCTCTATTTCTTCCATTTCACATCTCCTTATGACTCGGGAGCTCGAATTCTTTGTGATCCGTTTTGATCAGTTGTTTCACCGTCGTTTGGGCCAAGAGGGTATGGATCTTTCGATTGAGTTCCGAGAAGGGACCTTTGATCAAGCAACCATCCCATTGAGGGCAGGAGATCTTCTCCTCTTTGAAACATTCGGCGACCGCCAATGACCCCTCAAAGATATAGACAATGTTCTCAACAGTGATCTCCTCCGGGCTTTTTGCGAGGACATAACCTCCCTTGGTCCCCTGGACCGACTTAATGAACCCTTTGTTCGCGAGGAGCTGCATCACTTTTGCCATAATCGGGTACGGGATCCGGTGAGCAATCGCTATTTCCCGGGCGCTCGTGACTGTTTCCGTCGAATCATCCTTTCGCGCCATATGCTCGAGCGCCAGGAGGGCATATTCTGTTTTTCTATTGAAGTGAAGCATTTTAAGATCCTTTTAGTCTTTGATGGGGCGTTTATTTTAGTTAATTAAATCAGTATGTTAATGTGTTTAACCCCACCAATATTAGCGATATAAGACTAGCAAGGTCCTATATCCGAGTCAAGACCCACTAGGTGAAAATCGGGCTGCTTGTCAAGGTTTTGATAAGGCCTGAAGGAAGAGCCGGTTTTCTTCGGGGGTTCCGATCGTTACACGAAGGCAGTTTTCGATCCCCTTGCCGTGCATCGGACGGACGAGAACCCCCTGATCCAGGAGACTGGTATATGTCTTGGAGGCGTTCGCAACACGAAACAGGATGTAATTCGCCTGAGAGGGGTAGGAGATCGTCCCCGGGATTTTTTTGAGCTCATTGAAAAGCATCTCCCGTTCCCGGACGATCTGATTGACAACATCACTCACATATCCAGGGTGATCGAGCATCACTTGTCCCACAGCCTCCTGAAAGAGGTTGATGCAAAAGGGGCGCATAACCTTTCTAAGTTCCCGAGCGAGCGAGGGGGCAGCCAGAAGATATCCGAGACGGATCCCTGCGGCGGAAAAGGCCTTCGAGAAGGTGCGCAGAATGACTAAATTCTCATAATCCTTGAGGTGCGGTCTCATCGTTTTTTTGGAGAAGGGGTAGTAGGCCTCATCGACCACCACGATCGTTTCTTTCCTTGCCTTCACGATTTGAAGCAGTTCCTCTTCAGGGAAAAGATTGCCGGTCGGGGCGTTGGGATTGGCCAAAAAAACAACCGACGGTTTTTCTTTCTTTAGCTTTTGCAAAAAGGATTTCAGCGGCAATGAAAAATCTTCCGGATCCAAGGGGATCTCGATCACGCGATTTTCAAAGATTTTCCCTTCCATGGCGTAGAGAGAAAAGCTGGGGGCTACCGTCATGAGCTTGCCTCGTATCGCCGTTGCGGTGACGATAATATTGATAAGGCTGTTTGATCCATTTTGCAGGAGAACCCCTTCCGGATCCCAATCCTCTTTTTTGGCAATGGCGCGACGCAGGGAATCGGCAAAAGGGGAGGCGTAGCGATTCCAGTTCAGATCACGGATCTTTTCGATGACCTTATTTTTTAACTCAGCCGGAAGGTCGTACGGAGATTCGTTTTGATTCAGCTTGATCCGGTGAGCTGGTTGTTCGACCGAATAGGCCTTTAGTTTTTTGACATGTTCGCGAAGCATGGTTCGTCCGACTCTAAGAAAAAATGCTTTGCAAGTTCAATAGAAAAGAAATATTTCGTGAGATTAACTCTATGTCTTCACAGGAAAAAGTTGATGAGCTCAGCCGTCGTAATCAGGAGGCTATCGAGTCAGGGGGCCCGGAGCGGGTCGAGAAGCAGCATGCCGCCGGAAAGCTGACGGCCCGTGAGCGGATCGATCTCCTTCTCGATCCAGAGACCTTTGTCGAGATCGATCGATTTGCCGTCCATCGCGCGACCGAGTTTGGGATTGGTGAGCAAAAAATCCCGGGGGATGGGGTCATTGTTGGTTATGGCCGAGTCGAAGGGAGACTCGTTTTTGTCTTTTCACAGGATTTCACTGTTTTCGGTGGTTCGCTGGGGGAGATGTTTGCGCAGAAGATCTGCAAGGTGATGGATCATGCGATGAAGGTGGGGGCACCGGTGATCGGCCTCAATGACTCCGGCGGGGCGAGGATTCAGGAAGGAGTCATGAGCCTCGCCGGTTACGCCGATATTTTCTTGAGGAATGTCTTGGCCTCGGGTGTGATTCCTCAAATTTCCGTGGTGATGGGACCTTGTGCCGGTGGGGCGGTCTATTCACCCGCCATGACCGATTTTGTGCTGATGGTCGACAAGACGAGTCATATGTTTATTACCGGCCCTGACGTGATCCGAGCGGTAACGCATGAGGAGGTTTCCAAAGAGGACCTCGGTGGGGCGATGACCCATAACGCGAAATCAGGGGTTGCCCATTTCATCACCGAGAACGACAAAAATTGTCTTGCGACGACCCGTCGACTTTTAAGTTATCTCCCCTCGAATAATTTGGAGGATCCACCAGTCGTTTCTGCAAATGACCCCTCAGATCGCATCGAAGAGAAATTGGATGAGTGGGTCCCGGACAATCCGAACAAGCCGTACGACATGAAGGGATTGATCGAGCTCGTTGTCGATCAAGGCTCCTTTCTGGAGGTTCAGACCGATTGGGCGAAGAATATGTTGATCGGATTTGCGCGGATGAATGGAAAAACAGTCGGGATTGTCGCCAATCAGCCGGCCCATCTCGCCGGTTGTCTCGATATCAATGCCTCAATCAAGGGGGCCAGATTTGTCCGGTTTTGCGATGCCTTCAATATTCCGATCGTCACGTTTGTTGATGTCCCCGGTTTTCTACCCGGAACGGATCAGGAGTATGGTGGGATCATCCGGCATGGGGCGAAGCTTCTGTACGCCTTCTGTGAGGCAACAGTCCCGAAGGTCACGATCATTACGCGAAAGGCGTATGGTGGAGCGTATGACGTCATGAGTTCCAAACATGTTCGTGGCGATATTAATCTGGCCTATCCGACGGCGGAGATTGCAGTCATGGGACCTGAGGGGGCGGTTAATATAATTTTTAGAAATCAACTCGCACAAGCGAAGGATCCAGCAAGGGAGAAGGAGCGACTAGTTGCCGACTATCGAAAGGCCTTCGCAAATCCGTACAAAGCAGCCGAACTTGGATTTATCGATGATGTGATCCTCCCCCGCGACACCCGCCGCCGGATCATCGATGCGTTGGAGATGCTCAAAAATAAACGCGACAAAAACCCGCCAAAAAAACATGGGAATATCCCTTTATAGATCATTTCTTCTTGCTGGTTTTCTGATCACCCTCTCTCTTTCGTCCTCTGAGGCCGGGACCAAAAGGGTCGTTATTGTGGTGCTTGATCAGATGCGACCTGACTTCATCAATAACTATGACCTCACTCATCTGCGGGGCTTGCGAAGGGATTCGGTCGATTTTGTCAACGCCTCCGTGGGGCACTTTCCGGCGATCACACCAGTGAGTCATGCCGTGATCGGCACGGGGCTCTTTCCCAAACGATTTGGTTGGGGTGATGAGATTTTTCGTGATGCTGAGGGACTTGTTGGCGAAAAAGGATCGTGGCACAGCTCTTATGAACTTTCCCTTCCGCAATATCGAAGGTTTTTCAAAAAATTTACTCCACGCCCAGGCGCCCTCTCCCTTCTTAAGAGGAAGTTGAAGGGAACTGCTATTGCCGTCGGACAAAAGAGTTATGCGACCATCCTTTTGGGCGGGAGGGATGCGGATCGAGTGATCACTCTGGAGCGGGTTAAGGAGGGGGAATGGAAGGGCTGGTGTGTTCCCTCGGGTCTCAGGGTTCCGACTTATATTTCAAAACCGGAGGGGGGACGATTCTATCTGCACTGTTCTGGCGATTACGGAACCAAAAAGACCCTCTATCCCCTCGACGGGGATCATTATGTTCCCGGCGACGATCCGGGGCATCAAGGAGGCGACGTTTGGACTGCGGATGCAGCCTTGGAAGTTATGAGGAGGGAGAAGAATTGGCGAGTACTCCTCATCACCATGGGAGGGATTGACAAGATCGGACATATTTATGGTGAGATGGACGGGCATAAGCCCAAAAATCCTTCCTTCCGTCTTTCGGGCATCCTCAAGGTTGCCGATCAACAGGTTGGAAAAATCATCGCCGAACTTAAAAGGCAAAATCAATGGGAGGAAACCCTTTTTATCGTGACAGCGGATCATGGGGGGCTCTCAGCGGCCAAGAATTTTTATGGAGACCCAAGGGAACTCAAATTCATTTATGGCCAATTGTCTAAAAAGGATCATCGTGAGATGCCACAGGCGGCCCAGAAATGGTTTCAGAGGGAGATTGTGGATCACGGAATCGCCGACACAGCGATACGCATTTGGTTGACGGAGGAGGCAGAAAAAGATTCAGAGAGCCAATGCCGTTCATTTTCAAAAATGCCGGGGGCCATTGCCGTTTATAAGAAACAGGAGGTGGTTCAAGACGCCGGGTATCAACTCTGTTCCGTTTTTAGAGGGGAAAAGGTTCCGGATTTTCTTTCCCCTGTTCCCATTCTCAATACGATGGTTCAAAAGGATTCGCCGGATCTGGTGATTCAGTTGGAGGATGATACCGGCTATCGACTGCTCGGTGATCATGGAGGGCTACAGGAAAAGGTGATGCGTATTCCAATGCTTGTCCATGGGCTGGATCGTCCCGCAAAGGCAAGCCAGTGTCCGATTCGACTCGTTGATCTCATGCCTGTTGTCATGCGGTCAATTGGAGTGGATCCGCCGTCCTGGCTGGATGGTAATGTTAATTGTCTTTAATTTACCAAAACTTTTTCTGACTTTCCCCGATAATCGCCTTGATATGGTTTCTCAAGTTGAAGGGATCGACAATGTCGCCTGTTGGCTCGGATGGGCCTCTTTTGTTGGAGGGGGGGTGGCCAGGGTTTGCCAAGTAGCCACTCGACGGTCATTTCTTCCTGAGGGGATGGGTTTTTTCCGATTTTCATCCGGCATCGGGAAAATCCCCCTTTATTGGAATGGGTACCGATCTTTAGATCGACTGACGACCCAGTGGCACGAGAAATCTCAAGACCCGATCAGTGACCTCCTCTTCTTAGCAGGTGCTGTGCTGGGTGTTTGCAGTATCAATATTGCCCAGAAAGGTTTGCGAAGCGGTGGTTTTTTGATTTCCTTGGCTGGGAGTCTTTTTGATGCGATTGAGTTGATCCGTATAGTCGATCGACACCAAAAAGAACCAGAACAGGTGACGGCGGGCCAGGTTGTTCTTCAAGGTGGGATAACGCTTCTCTTTGGTCTGCCAAGTCGTCAGATTTTTCCTGTTTTTGAGAGTTGTAGAACTTCAGTGGTCAAGGTCTGGCATCCCAAGCGAAAGGAGTGGGTCGCTCTTAAGCGGGCACATGTCGAATCCACTAAAAAAATGATTCGCACAGAAGCGACAATGGTAGAAAAAATGAGAGGTCCATCCGACCCACACCTCATGCCTCTTTATGATGTTTATCATAATGTTTATCGTGGTCCTTTGGACGAAGTGGGTATTGTCATGCCTTTGATGGAAGGGTCGACGCTTGAGCATTTTGTGCAGAACAGGGGAGGGAAGAGACTCACGGCCCATGAATCAGTGACGATCATGCTTCAAGTCCTGGAGGGTGTCTCTGCGATGCATCGAAAGGGGATTCTTCATCATGATATCAAACCACAAAATGTTTTTATGCTTCATAAGTCGCATGAGGCAATGCTCTTTGATTTTGGATGTGCCCGTACGGTTGATCCTGTTTTGAAAACGGTTGAACCCGATAATTTGGGGTCCTTGCCCTACATGGCTCCTGAGACTTTTGTGGAATTGACAACGATTGATCAGGCTGCGCCTCGTTTGGGGATACAACCACTCCACAAACCGACCTTTTCTTCCGATGTTTATTCTTTAGGGATTACCCTTTTTCAGATCGTTACGGGTCATCACCCATATAATCTACGAGTATGGTCCAACTACCAAAGTTTTATGTCGAATGAGGTCTATTTTCGGAAATTATTAATGGAACCACCTCGTCGTTTTAGAGATTTACTGCGTTATGATCAGCTAGGTTCCTCAGAATGTCAGGCGCTCGACCATCTGGAATTGGTCTGCCAGAGAGCGACCCAGTTTAGACCGGAGAATCGTTGGCAGAGCGTGGAAGAGTTTTCAGGTGCGTTGAGACTTTGGCAGCAGACCTATTCTCATCTCAAGATCTAATCGTTGATCAAGATGTGGCTCTCTGAGAAGGTGAAAGAGTATTCCTCTTTAGATTCTCAAATTGATAATTTTCTCATTTTGAGAATGGTAATGTGTTGCTTGATAAAATAATATCTATATAAATTGAATAGTTGAAAAACCTCCTCGAGCCGCAACTTGGCCTTTTTTTTGCACTATCAAAGGCTAAATGAAAAGGGGGACATTTTTCTTATTACTATTCAGTTTAATTGGAGGCTATTCCGCTTCCATTTTTGCCGGACCACCACCGATTTTACCCAAGAGGGGAGTTATCAAAAAAACTACAGAAGCAAAAATAAAGAGGGAAATTATTACCACAGGCAAATGGAAGGATTGGTGGTGGAGGCTATTTCCGGTTTGCGGTGACGGGATTCGAGCCGGCACTGAGGGTTGCGATGATGGAAATACCGTTTCTGGCGATGGATGTAGTTCAACATGTCTCCCTGAATGTGCGACGAGGCCCGGTTCCGTTGCCTCGCTGCATTGTCCGACCAGTTGCGGCAATGGAGTCATCGATTCGGGCGAGGTGTGTGATGCCGGTGCTGCAAACACAGATGCCCCTGTTGCTGATTATTCATCTGTTTGTCGTAAGGATTGTCAACTGGCACGGTGTGGGGACGGGGTCGTCGATCGACCGATGGAGAATTGTGATTCTACGGCAGGATGTCCCGTGGACACCTGTGTCATGACACCGCCGGCGCCGGTAAATTGCGCTGCCGATTCCCACCCGTTTTGTGCCGATTCGGCCTCGCCATGGACAAGGACCATTGATACAAGAGGCACTGTAGGGTCAACAGGAGGGAGCACAAGTTTCAGCAATGTCGGAAGAAGTCTGGAGATCGATGCCAACGGTACCCTCTACACTGTTTCGCAGGAGTATGTTCATTACAATCCAGACGGGACACCGGGGATAGGTGTTGCCGGAGGGGAGTGGCGCCATGAAACCGCTGTGCGGCAGATCGATACCTGTGGGACGATTATCTGGGAAAAGAGGATTCCGAATACAATCGCCCAATCGGTCGACCATATTGCGGTCGACGGAAATGGCAATAGTTATGTGATCACCGCTCGGTTCAACGATATTTTGATTCGAAAATATAATTATAGCGGGGTGGTTGTCTGGGATACCTCTTATACAGGGTCGATTTCAACGCGAGAAGCCTATACCATCTCCTATTTCAATGGCGGGACGGCAATTGCTGTCGATTGCGATGGGAATATCTACGCTACGGGAAGCACTCGGCTGACGAGCGAAAACTCCGACGATGTCTGGATCAGGAAATACAAGGAGGAAGAGGGTGAGCCTGTTCTGGAATGGGAGCGCACATATAATACGGGATCTGGTTACAGGGATTATCCCGCTTCTCTTATTTTGGATGGAGTGGGGAATCTTTACATCCTGGGGTGGAATGATGTTGAAGGTTTGGGCAGACAGAGTCTCCTTCTCAAGTATTCAGTCGATGGTGATCTCAGGTGGTCCAAAACCCTTGGTCCGCTCGAGTATGACGCCTTGCCTCGTGGTTTGACGGTTGCGTCGGATGGGAATCTTTATCTGGCAACAGCCTCCGAAGGACGATTTCTGGAAAAGGTTTCGGCTATTGATGGGACTCTTTTGGGCAATCTTGTTTTGGATGGTTCAGATGTGATACCGCATCGCTATTCAAGGGGGATTACCTCTGATTCTGGCGGAAATCTGTACGTTGTCGGTTGGAAGTGGACCGATGACCCGCCGAGCCCAGTACCAACTCAAGCCCATGCCGATCTTCTATGGATAGGTAAATTCTCATCCGATCTGTCGACCTCGTTTTGGGAGGACAGCCTTGCAGGACCTTCAGGGGGGCGCGGACGTCCCGGAATGGCTCCGTACGATCCCACGATGGAGGGTGATCGGGCATGGGTTAACTTTTCGAGTGTTGTGCTGGATCCCTCCGGAAATATCTACACAATCGGCTCCTTCATCAATGGGGAGTTTGTAGATCTTGGCAGACAGGATATTATTATCAGGAAATACACACCTGCGGGTGCTACGGATAGTTGGCCGACTCCTTAGCCACCTGTCTTTTTAAAGATTGCCAATAAAACTTCTCCTGTCTAAAAGAGTCGCGTGTTCAAAAAAATTCTCATTGCCAATCGAGGTGAAATCGCGGTCCGCATTATTCGCGCCTGTCGGGAGCTTGGGATCCGGACAGTTGCTGTTTTTTCGGAGATCGACCGTGAGGCGCTCCATGTTCGGTTTGCCGATGAGGCGTATCGGATCGGTCCGGCACTGGCTGCCGAAAGTTATCTCAATATCCAAAAAATTTTGGAGGTAGCGAAGAGATCGGGGGCTGAAGCGATCCATCCCGGTTATGGGTTTCTCTCTGAGAACGCCGATTTTTCGGAGGCCTGTCGCAAACTAAAGATAAAATTTATCGGTCCTTCACCTGAATCAATGAGGAAGCTTGGAGACAAGATTTCTGCGCGGAAGGTGGCACAGTCGGTTCGGGTGCCGGTCGTCCCCGGGATGGAGAGCCCGCTCAAAGATTTTCCAGAGGCTAAGGAGGTCGCGAAAAAATTTGGGTACCCGGTTCTTTTGAAGGCGCGTGCCGGAGGGGGAGGGAAGGGAATGCGTCGGGTTGATGCCGCACATGAGGTGGAATCCGCCTTTCGCCTTGCCTCGTCGGAGGCGAAACAGTCGTTCGGTGATCCCTCGCTTTATCTGGAGAAGTATATCGAGGGGCCACATCACATCGAGATCCAGATCCTGGGAGATCGTACGGGAAAGATTATCGCTTTGGGTGAGAGGGAGTGTTCGATCCAGAGGCGCCATCAGAAGATCGTCGAGGAATCGCCGTCTCCATTTCTAAAACAGGCAACCCGAAAAAAAATGATGGCGGCGGCGGTGAAGATTGCCAAGGCGGCACACTATGAAAATGCCGGCACGCTCGAATTCCTCGTCGATAAAAATCAGAATTTTTATTTCCTTGAGATGAATGCGCGGCTTCAGGTCGAACATCCGGTGACGGAGGCGGTGACCGGGATTGATCTGGTCAGGGCGCAGATAGAAATTGCCGCTGGTGCAATACTTGGGGCGGGTCCTGTCTGGGGGTTCCGCCCACCCGTGCTCACCCGTTCCGCTCGGGCGGGCGCCCGACCCCCAGCCACCCGCCCCCAATACCACGCCATCGAATGCCGCATCTATGCCGAAGACCCGGACAATAATTTTCTTCCTTCGCCGGGGCGGATCGAGGAGCTCAGAAACCCAGAGGGGCCTGGGATTCGGGTCGATACTGCAGTGACGAGCGGTTCAGAGATCTCCGTTTATTATGATCCGATGATTGCGAAATTGATCGCTTGGGGGAATTCTCGTGAAGAGGCGATCCAGAGGATGAGACGTGCCTTGCAGGAGTACCAGATTTTAGGAGTGAAGACGAATCTCTGCTTTCATGAGGCGCTTTTGGCCCACCCCCAATTTCAAAAAGGTTCCTATGACACCGGTTTTGTGGAACGGGAACTTTCAAATCTGAAACGCGAGATCCACACCGGTTATGAAGAGATCGCGAGGATTGCGGTGGAGATTCATCGAAAATGTAGGGGCGCTGCTTGCTGCGCCCAAGAGAGGGGTCCAGCAAGCGGGACCCCTACAGAATCCCCATGGAAAACCACCGCCCGTCAGGAGGGTTTGCGTTGAAGGAGAAAGAGAATAACCAGCCCCAAAGGGGCGTTGAGGGGGGGACCCAATCCGGCTTTGCCGGTTGGGGGGGCGACGCGAGCCCTTCGATTGATTATCGAGTCCTCGGTCCGGGGCATTATTCGATCCTTGTGGACGGCCATTCCTACGAGGTCTTTGTCCGGGAGAAGAATGGTGGATATCAGGTCGATCTCAAGGGTCATTTGATAGAGGTCCTGCCGGTCGGTGAGCTCGGAAAGGGCCCATCCGTTGCCGCTGTACAGAGCGGGAAGGTTAAATCTCCGATGCCCGGGCGCGTGATCGGAATCAAGGTGACCGAGGGAGATGTTGTCAAGCAAGGGGATGGGCTTATTGTCGTCGAGGCGATGAAGATGGAGAACGAGCTGGCCTCTCCGAAAGCGGGGAAGGTGTCGAAGATTGTCGTGAAGGTTGGTCAGACGGTGGAGGCGGGGCAGGAACTGGTGGTGATTGAATGAAAAAGATCGATTACGAAACAGAGCTTAACAACCCCGGTCAGTTTCCATTTACCCGAGGCATTTACGAAACGATGTATCGTGGTCGTCCCTGGACGATGCGGCAGTACGCCGGGTTTGGCGATGCACGTGAGACGAACGCGCGATTCAAATATCTCCTCGAGCATGGTCAGACCGGTCTCTCGGTCGCCTTCGATCTGCCGACGCAGATGGGATATGACTCCGATCATGCGATGGCGAAAGGAGAAGTCGGTCGTGTCGGTGTGGCGATTGATTCGATAGAAGATATGGATCTGCTTTTTGATGGGATTCAATTGGATCAGGTCTCTACTTCAATGACAATCAATGCGACCGCATCGATCCTTTTAGCACTCTATCTTGCTGTGGCCGATCAGCAAAAAGTCTCGTGGGACAGGCTTCGCGGGACCGTCCAGAACGACATCTTAAAAGAGTATATCGCTCGCGGAACTTATATCTATCCCACAGGACCGTCACTCCGGATCATCACCGACCTGATCACCTTTTGCCAAAAGAATGTCCCGAAATGGAACGCGATCAGCGTCTCCGGATATCACATGCGAGAGGCGGGATGTACGGCAGTTCAGGAGGTCGCCTTCACGCTCATGAACGGAAGGACGTATCTGGAAGAGCTGATAAAGGCTGGTGTTTCCGTCGACGATATCGCCCCTCAGATCTCATTCTTTTTCGGCGTGCATAATGATTTTATTGAAGAGATTGCAAAATTCAGGGCGGCGCGTCGCCTTTGGGCCCGGCTCGTGAAAGAACGATTCAAGGCAAAAGAGGATAAATCATGCATGCTCCGGTTTCATGCCCAGACCGCGGGATGTACGCTGACCGCGCAACAGCCGAGGAATAATATTGTTCGGGTCACGCTTCAGGCGTTGTCGGCAGTTTTGGGTGGTTGTCAGTCCTTGCATACCAATTCCTACGATGAGGCGTTGGCGCTCCCGACAGAAGAATCGGCCCATATTGCGCTTCGAACACAGCAACTGATCGCGAGTGAATCGGGTGTCATGAATACCGCCGATCCTTGCTGTGGTTCTTATGTCATCGAGCAGAAGACGAACGAGATTGAGAGTGCGGCTAAAAAGCTGATGGACAAGATCGATCAGATGGGGGGGATGCTTCGGGCGGTCGAGTCCGGTTTTGTCCAGCGAGAGATCCAGGAGGCGGCGTTTCAGTATCAAAGGGAGATTGAGGAAAAGAAGCGGATTGTCGTCGGTCTGAACGAGTTTCGGCTCAAAGAGGAGACTGCTCCAAAGATCCATCGGATTGATCCAAAAATTGAGGAAGAGAAAAAAGAAAGACTGAAGAAATTTCTAACCTCTCGTGATGAGAAGAAGACAGAGAAGATTTTGAAGACTCTTGAAGAAAAGGCGAATGGAAAAGAAAATCTGATGCCGGTCCTCATCGAAGCGGTGAAATCCAAGGCGACGCTTGGTGAAATTTCCAATTCTCTCAGGAAGGTGTTTGGGGAGTATCGAGAGAATGTGGTCATTTAAGGTTGCAGGTTTTCCGGATTCATCCGATTCAGAAGAATGAGCACACGTTGCCAGACATAAGGTCCTGGGGGCCATTGGCCCCACTTAAGCGGGCTCGGGATGATTGAGGCGAGGAAGGCTGCCTCAGCTGGAGAGAGTTCGATCGCTGATTTTTTAAAGTAATGTTGTGAGGCCGCCTCGGCGCCGTAAATATGGTCTCCCCATTCAATAATATTCAGGTAAATCTCAAAAATCCGGTTTTTGGAGAGGGTTTGCTCCAGAACCCAGGCGATCACAATTTCCATCAGCTTCCGGGGAATTGTTTTTCCCGGAGAGAGGTAGAGGTTTCGCGCCACCTGCATCGTGATTGTTGAAAAACCTCGATGGAATTCGCGTTCCTCGATATTTTTCTTCAGAGATTCGACGAACTCGTGAAAATCAATCCCGTTATGCCCATAGAAAGAGGCGTCTTCAGCGACAATCACAGCCCTTTTGAGAAAGGGAGAGATCCTCGAAAGTGGCACCCAGGTCTGGTGGATCGGGGTTCCTCGTTGCTGCATGAGTGCGGTCGGGCCAGGATTCTTTTTTTTGAGTGAGATCATGTCGTAGGAAAACCACCCAACGACAAGTCCAAAGACAACAATCAGGATCAGGATAATTTTCTTTTTCATTTTTTCTTTTCGATAAGGCGGATCACGATGAGGGAGATCTCATAGAGCCCAAGGAGTGGAAGGGCCAGGAGGAGTTGAGAGACGACATCGGGGCCGGGGGTTAAAACTCCGGCAATAAGAAAGGCGAGGACGATCAGGTAACGTCTCGCCGAGGCGAGTTGTCGACGATTGACAATCCCGATTTGTGCCAGAAGGACGAGAATGAGGGGGGTTTCAAAGATCAGACCGAAGATGAAGAGCATCCGGATGATGAACCCCAGATAATCCTTCATCACCGGGAGGAGCGTGATGTCGGTCCCCTCGAGTGCGGTCACAAAAAATTTGAATCCGATCGGAAAAATGACAAAATATCCGAAAAATCCTCCGCCCACAAAAAAGAGGGTCGAGAAGGCAACAAAAAGGAACGCGATCTTTTTTTCGTTTCGATAAAGTCCTGGGGCGATGAAAGACCAGAGTTGATAAAAAATGACAGGGAGGCTCAAGAAAAATCCGGTCAGGAGTGAGACCTTTAGATAGGTAGTCCAGGCCTCGAGCGGTGAGGTCGCGATAAAATGGGATCCCCAAGGCAATGTCGTGAGAAGCGGTTTCTGAAGGAGGCGAAAGATGCTTTTCGAGAAGTAGAGGGAAACTCCCATCCCGACCACGATCGTCACGACGGAGCGGATCAGGCAGGTCCGGAGTTCCTGGAGATGCTGTGTGAGGGTGAGTTTCTGTTCGCTCATTTGATTTCGGATTTGATATCGTCGATCGCTTCCTTCAATTTTTTCACCGCTTGCCCGAGGGTGGTCGCGATTTGGGGGAGTTTCTCCGGCCCGATAAAAATCAGGGCAAGGGCCAAAACAACTAAAAGTTCTGAGGTGCCGAGACCGAACATGGAAAGTGGTATAACGAATAGGGTTATGGTAGGTCAAATAGTATGAGTCAAACGGCGGTTATTTGGGATGAACGTTATCTGCTTCATGACACCGGTCTTTATCATCCTGAGCGGCCGGAACGGTTGCTTGCCATCAAGCAGGTTCTCGATAAAAGCGAAATTGGGAAAAAGCTGATTCGTCTCGAACCCCGTCTCGCAATTCCGGAAGAGATCGCGTTGGTTCACGATTTTGAATATGTCCGAAAGATTGAGACAACGGCAGGGCACGACATTCAACTCGACCCTGACACGCCTGTGTCGCCGAAATCGTGGGAAGCGGCCTGTCTGGCGGTGGGGGGGATGTTGGTGGCGGTTGATTGGGTGTTGGAAAATCCCCCCAGCCCCCCTTTTTCAAAGTGGGGTAAGAGGGGAGCTCGTAACGCCTTTGCCTTCGTGCGTCCCCCCGGCCACCATGCCGAGAGGGCCCGAGCGATGGGGTTTTGCCTCTTTAATAATGTGGCGATCGCCGCCGAATATGCGTTGCGAAAACCGGGGATCAAAAAGGTCCTGATTGTCGATTACGATGTCCATCATGGGAATGGAACCCAGTGGTCGTTTTATGATCGCCCCGATGTCTTTTATATCTCCACTCATCGGTATCCTTTTTATCCGGGGACTGGGGCCCGAAAAGAGGAGGGGAAGGGAAAAGGGAAGGGGTACACGCTGAATGTCCTCTTTCCCGGTGGGGAAGGGGATGAGGAGTATCTCACAGCCTTTGATAAACAGATTATTCCTGTGATGAAAGATTATCAGCCTGATCTTATTTTGGTCTCGGCAGGTTATGATGCGCATCGCTTGGATCCCCTTGGGGGGATGAATGTGACGGCCGACGGGTTTGCCCAGATGACAGGAAAAATTTTGGAGGTAGCAGAGAAAACGTGTGGCGGTCGCGTCGTGATGGTCTTGGAGGGGGGATACAGTCTCGAGGGGCTTTCAGAGAGCGTTGAGGCCTGTCTTAAAATCCTTCAAACAGAAAATCGATCCCCCGGCTCTTAGGGGTTCCGGCGACAGGGAATTCTTCCTTTGATTTCTTCTTCATTGCCGTGATTGACGATCCACCGGTCATTGAATCGATTTTTGCGAGGTCGAGTGTTGAAGGGACGGGAAACTCCCTGATCGCGGTATCCTTCAAGACCTCCTTCATATAATCCAGCCAAATCGGTGCGGCGACGATACCCCCCGTTTTTTTAGGACCGAGGGATTTCAAGCTGTCATAACCAACCCAGACCCCGGTGATCAGATCGGGGGTCGTTGCAATAAACCAGGCATCCGACTCCTCATTTGTCGTCCCTGTCTTTCCGGCAGTGGGTCGGCCCAATTCCCTGGCTCGGTAACCGGTCCCTCGTTCGATCACATCTTTCATCATATGGATCATGATGAAGGCGGTCTGAGGGGTCATCACACGTCCTTCCGGGATTGTTCCCCCGTAGAGAATTTTCAATTCATCCATCGAGAGTTTCAATTTTTTTTCCTCGATCGTCTTGGCCCCTTCTTCCATCAATCGGGTCTTGATCGACTCCGGATCTGCCTTCGAGACCGCCTCGAAAATTTTCTCAGGATCAGGGGAGGGGGGCTTGTTTTCTTCCAGAACCTTTCCCGTAGAATCAACAATCTTGAGAATGAAAATGGGATTGGGACGAATGCCGCCCGCCGGAAAAGTGGCGTAGGCACGAACAAGCTCTTGCAGGGTGACTACATTAGCCCCCAGGGCCGAGGAGAGATACTTTTGCAGAGGAGAAACAATCCCTAATTTATGGGCATAGCCGATGGTGTAATGGATTCCGATATCGTGCATGACCTTGACGGCAATCACGTTCACGGAATGCGTGAGGGCGGAACGAATCGTCATCGGGCCATTGAATTTTTCCCCATAATTTCGGGGACTCCAGTATTCGTCATTCCCAATCTCGTAAGTGACAGGGGCATCCATGACGATCGTGTCAGGGGTGTACCCTTTGTCGAGGGCGGCCGCGTAAAGGATCGGCTTAAAGGCGGAGCCTGGTTGGCGCAGCGCCTGGGTCGCTCGATTGAACTCGCTTCTGTGGTAGTCATAACCCCCGACGATTGCCTTCACTTCATGAGTGAGTGGGTTCATGGAGAAAAGGGCCCCTTCGATTTCAGGCTCCTGATCGATTTTGAAATAGTCCCCCACCTTTCGTACCCAGTAGACTTCTCCGACACGGGGGGTACGATAGGCGCGTCCTCGATCTCGTCCCAGGATTGTGCCTCGAACATGTCCAATCAGAACGATGGCATTGTCTTGGGAATCAACCTTGAGGATGATCCCACGATAATATTTCCCCTCACGAATCGGAACGACCGCCTCAGGTTTTTTTTCCGGAACGGGAAAAGAAAAAGGAATTTCTTCCTCCAGGATAAGAGTCTTATGAATCGAATCTGCATAGGCCGGGATCTCTTCGGTTTTAAGTTTTCCTAGAGGTCCCCGAAACTCTTTTTGGTGATCAAATTCTTCCAGCCCCTTTTTGAGTGTTTCTTCGGCGATCTTTATAGCTCGCAAGTCAGCGGTGGTATAGATCTTGAGGCCTTTTTGGTAGAGGTCAGCACCATATTTTTCCTCAAGGGCCCTTCGCACATGTTCGACAAAATAAGGGGCATAACCAAGGTTATATTCTTTGTCGGTCCCATGATGATAAATCTGAAGCGTTGTTTTGAGCGCCTCATCCATCGCCTTTTTTTTGATGTAGCCGTTTTCGAGCATTCGAGACAGGACATGGAACTGTTTCCGGCGTGCCTGTTCAGGATTATTGATCGGCGAGTAGTTGGTAGGAGCCGAGGGAAGACCCGCAATCAAGGAGATTTCGGCGAGATTGAGATCCTTGAGCTCCTTTTTGAAATAGTTTCTCGCTGCCGCGGTAACTCCATAGGCTCGATTTCCGAGATAGATTTGGTTCAGATAGAGGTAAAGAATTTGTTTTTTAGTGAGATTTTGTTCAATTTGAGTCGCGAGGAGCGCCTCTTTGATTTTTCTTTCTAATTTTTTTTCACGGGTGAGCAGCAGAGATCGTGTTACCTGCTGTGTGATGGTCGATCCTCCCTGCACAACGCGGCCCGCCCTGAAGTTTTCAATAAATGCCCGAACGATACTTCTCAAATCAACACCACGATGTTCCCAAAATCGTTCATCTTCGCTTGCGATAAAGGCGTTGATCACCAACTCAGGAATTTGCTCATAGGGGACGAGGAATCGGCATTCTTGCCAGAACTCGCCAATTTTTGTTCCATCAAAGGCGTAGACTTCACTGACGATGGGGGGGTGATAATCGGTGAGAGTGCCAATCTTTGGAAGATCTCTTGCGAACTTGAAGTACAAGGCCCCTGCGGCAATCAAGACAAGGAGAAGGGCACTTCCAATAAGTGTGGAAATAATTTTAATAAGCCGTCCAATACCTTCGAAGAGAGAGGGAGTAGAGCGCATAAAATTTTTTAAGCTTGATTTCTTTGTCAGGCAGTGTAATTCGCTTAACTCATGAAATCAATACTCACAATCGCAGTTCTCCTTGCTTTCCTCGGATGCAGCTTCGAGAAGAAGGGGGAAACACCACAGGCCGAGCAGCCAGCAGTTGAGCAACCAGCTCCCGAGGCGGCACAACCAGCAGCCCCGGAAGCTCCCACAGCTGATCAGCCTCGAGAAGTTCCTCCTCCTCCAGCGGCTCCGCAGCAGTAGGGGATCCATAGAGGATTAACTCCGGAACGCCTTCGAGACGTAATCATCGAAGATCGAGCCGTGTTTTTTGAATTCCTTCTGGTAAATTGTCAGGAGGCGGCTGACCAACCTCTTAGGGTCTGGATCCATGACGATTTTAGCGCCGGTTTGTTTCACACGGCAGATGTCAAGGATCGTTTCGATCTGATCGGCGATTCCTCCGGTGTCTTGCAGGACGCCTATCAGTTTGCCTTCGTCATAGGCGATAGCAAATTCACCAAGCGTGCCTGACCTCCCACCAATAATAATAACAATCTCCGAAGAACGAATATTGACAACCTCTCGTCCCATGAGACCTGAGCCGGTATAGATAAGAACGTCATGATAACGGGTTGGGGCGTCATATTTCTGGACATGTTCGAGCAGGGAAAGGGCTGGCGAAATGCCGATCACAAAACCCCCCGCCTTTTTGACCCCTTTTGCTGAAAGATGGGGAAGTCCGGGGCAGGCCCCGGTGACAAGGATACAATCTTTTTCAGCGATCGCCTTCCCCAGTTCGATTGCCTTTGTTTTTTGAATGCGGGTCAGTTTCTCTGTCGCTGAGCCCATCACCCCTATTTTTAGCTTCATAAGAACTTTCATTTATTTAATATTTTGTGATAGGGCAAGAAAAATGAAGATTGCTGTACTCACAGGTGGTGGCGATTGTCCGGGACTCAATGCAGCGATCCGTGCAGTCGTTCGGCGAGGGGAATCGTACAGCTACAAAATCATTGGTGTCCGCGAGGGTTGGCGTGGTTTTGTCGATCAAAACTTTATCCCGTTCGATCGCGAGAAGATTACCGGCATCCTTCCATTGGGGGGAACGATCCTGGGGACCTCCCGGACTAATCCCTACAAAGATTCCAAGACGATGGAGAAGTTTAAGACAGGTTTCACCGCGAGCGGTTGCGATGTTGTGATCGCGATTGGTGGGGAGGATACGCTTGGGGTTGCTTCGAAGCTCAGCCAGGACGGATACAAGGTGGTAGGGATACCAAAGACAATCGATAACGACCTCGAGGAGACTGACTTCACGATCGGTTTTCAGACTGCTGTCGCGATAGCTGCCGAGGCGATCGATCGGATCCATACAACTGCCGAATCTCACAACCGGGTCATGGTGGTGGAGGTGATGGGGCGGCATGTCGGTTGGCTTGCGACCTATGCCGGTCTTGGAGCGGGGGCCGATGTTATTTTGATTCCAGAAAGACCATTTCACCTGGACGACGTTTGCGGGATCATCCGCAAGAGGACAAAAAATGGGAGGCGTTTCAGCATCGTGGTCGTTGCGGAAGGGGCCAAAATGGTTCGCAAAGAAGGGGAGGAGACTTTTCTCGCCTCAAGTCGGAAGGACGAATTCGGTCATGTCCAACTCGGAGGGATAGGGGCGGTGCTTGCGAAAGAGATCGAGGCAAAGACTGGATACGAGAGTCGTGTGACGGTGCTGGGTCACGTTCAACGGGGAGGTACCCCCGTGGTAGCTGACAGGATTCTGGCGAGCCGTTTTGGTGTTTTTGCCGTCGATTGTATTCAGAAAAAGAATTTTGGTGTCATGACCGCCCTGAAGGGAAATCAAATTGTAGCGGTTCCGCTGGAGACGATAGTTGGTCGACTTAAGACCGTCGATTCGGAACTATTTTCAATCGCCGAAGTTTTCTTCGGCTAGGGGGATTTCGTTGAATCCAAAGATTAAAGAGGAAGTCATTGCGATCTCGGTTTCATTCCTCTTGGCGGTGGGGAAGGGGCTTGCCTCGTTCTGGACCGGTTCTCTCGCCTTGGTGGCCTCTGCTCTCGACTCCCTCATGGATTTTTTTATCTCGAGTATCAATTTATTCTCGTTAAAGGTTGCCGATCGTCCCCCCGATGAGGACCACGCCTACGGTCATGGCAAGGCGGAGGCGATCGCCGGTTTTTTTCAATCTCTCGTGATTCTCGCATCGGTCATTGCGCTGGTTTACGCCAGCGTACAAAGATTTCGGGGAGGGGTTCCCCTTCAACACTTAAGTGGAGGGATCGGTATTGTTCTCCTCTCGATGGTGGTTGGATATTGGTTGAGTTGGCGTCTCCAGAGGCAGGCTGCTTCAACCGGTTCTGTTGTTCTGAAGACCGATTCCCTTCATTACGCGATGGATCTCTACGCCTACGGTGGGATCCTTCTTTCTTTTTTTCTGATCAAGTTAACCGGCTGGGTCTGGCTCGATGCCATCGTTACTTTTCTGATCGCTTTGTATATTGCCGTGCTGGCGTTTCGTGTCGGCAAACAGGCAGTCGATGAACTCATGGATAGAGAGCTCCGCCCTGAGATCCGGCAAGCGGTGGAAGAGATCGTCAAGCGGTATTATCCCGAGGTCTTGGGGATGCACAACTTTAAATCACGCCATGCTGCTTCAAAGCGATTTTTGCAGTTTCATTTGGTTCTCAAGAAAGAACTTTCTTTCGAGCAGGTGCATGAACTCGAGGAAAGGATCGCGGGAGAGATCCGTCGCGAGTTGGGGAATGTTCATGTGACGATTCATGCCGATCCGGAAGGGACCGGACTGGATCAAACCGATTTGATGTGAGTTCTCAAGTTGATTTATGAGCCTTCTTTTTTCCCGAATCTGTCTTCAAGGTTTTTTCTTCTGGCTTGCGTATGACCTCTCTCGTTTTCCTGTCATTCCTTTATATGCCCAGAAACTGGGATTGCCGCCAGAGGCGATCGGTTTTGTGGTCGCTGCTTCAACGATGACCGGCATTTTTGGAAAGATGCTTTCAGGGGCCCTTTCCGATTCGCTGGGTCGCAAGGTGATGATGGTGGTTGCTTGTTTTGTCGCCACCGTTCTCCCAACCCTCTATTTTTTCGCTGATTCAGCAACTTCGCTCATTGTCATTCGGGTCTTTCATGGTTTGGGGACGGCGATCATGGGACCGGTCGGACGTGCCTTTGTTGCGGATATTGTTCCAGCAAACCGGCGAGGGAACTGGCTCTCAACCTATACCGCTTCGACAAACCTGGGAACGATGGCCGGCCGATCCCTCGGTGGATTCTTGCTCTTCTGGGGTGGTTTCTTCTATCCCTTTATCGCGAGTGCCGTGGCGGGTCTTGTTGCCCTTGGATTGGCGCTTCAATGGTCTTCTGACCAACGGCACGGTTTTGAATGGAGGCCCTTGATTCAACGGATGGGAAAAGGTTTTCGAGAGGTCGGATCGAATCTCTCCATACTGATGACAAGCCTGATCGAAGCGATTCAATATCTGGCTGTTGGGGTGGTTGATGCCTTTCTCCCTCTGTATGCAAAGGGGGTGGGGCTTCTCGAGTGGCAGATCGGCCTTCTGTTTGGTGTCCAGATGGGGACGACGCTGCTTCTAAAACCTTTAATGGGGTACCTGTCTGATCAGTTTGGGCGGAAGCCCCAGATTATTTTGGGGCTTATTATGGGAGGGCTTGTTCTCTGGAGAATTCCTTGGGAGACGTCGTTCACTTTTCTTTGCCTTCTGGTCATCATTTTTGGAATTTCCGTCGCCCTGACGACTTCGGCAACTACCGCCCTGATTACCGATCTTTGTGAGAGGGAACATTATGGGGCCGCCCATGGGGTCTTCGGGACTATTCTCGATATAGGGCATGCTACAGGGCCGATTTCAGCCGGTTTCCTTATCGCCTCCCTCGGGTATCGACCGGGATTTGCGATTTATTCGGCCATCTTGATTCTTGCTTCTCTTTTGTTTTTAGTTTTGGTAAAGCCGAGACAGTCGTGACTTCTAAACAACTTTCCATAGCCGCCTTTTTTATCCTCCTCATTCTGATCCTGATTCAACTTTTCAAGGTCTTCGATCTTTTCCTGGTTCCCATTATGTGGGCGGTCATCCTGGCGATCGCTGTTTTTCCTGTCTACCGGTGGTTTTTAAAAATTCTGCGTGGAAAGAAAACGGTTGCCTCTTTGATCGTGACGCTTCTTGTGATTGTTGTGACCACAGGACCGATGGTCTTCTTTTCGGGGGCCCTTGTTCGCGAGGTCCTTGGTTTTTATACCCAGGTGGCTGCATGGATTCAGGAGAGGGGAAAGGGGCTTTCCTGGGAGTGGCTTGCCACTTCCCCTTTTGGGGGTCTTTGGCTGCAGATTCAGGAAAAGACGGCGGCCCTGAACATCGAAGTGGTCCCGCTGACCGTCAAATTTCTTCAAAAAATGACGAATCTTATTGTGGGGCAATTGGAGCAGGGGGCCAAAAACTTCTTTGTCTTTGTCTTTGATTACCTGATCACCATTATGACCCTCTTTTTCTTTCTTCGAGATGGCGAATCAATGACAAAAGGGCTCAAGGATATGTTCCCGATGTCGATGGAGCATAAGGAGGCGGTTTTGGGAAGGATCGAGCAGACAGTTTCCGCAGTGGTTCGTGGTGTTGGCTTGACAGGGATTACCCAAGGCGTTTTAGCAGGTCTCGCCTTCTGGATATTGGGGATCCCCTATCCGCTTTTTCTGGCCCTTTTGATCGCCTTTCTCGCCTTTCTTCCGATTGGTGGCGCCGCGATGATCTGGATCCCTTCTTCTGTTTACCTCTATTTTCAGGGATCCTGGGGGAGGGCGTTGATCCTGTTTCTCTACGGTACGTTGGTGATCAGTATGGTGGATAATTTTCTAAAACCGCTTCTGATCGGAGAGAAGACACGGCTTCCGATCCTCTTCCTCTTTTTCGCGATCCTTGGTGGACTCAGTTTTTATGGTTTTGTCGGGATTTTTCTTGGCCCTGTCCTTGTCGCCCTGTTTTTGACGCTGATCCAAATCTATAAAAAAGAATACCCCAGCGGCTCTTAGGAAGGATTGTCTTTCTTTTGCAGGACTTTTCGGAAGCAGTATCCACTCCAGGCAATCAAGAGCGACCAAGAAATGATGATGAGGAGCCATCCGGTCGTCTTCATAGAGATCCCTCTAACGCCGTATTGGGTACCGAATTCGGGACCGTATCTGGCTTTTTACGGAACGCCTTGAAAACCAAGAGGCCACAAACGGTAATGGTTAAGACCAATACCAATCGAGCGGTAATGATATAAGGGACATTGGTTTCCGGCACACCTTCCATGATAAGGATTCGATAGGCGTCCTGTTTGGCCCAGGAGATCAGGATAAAGAGCAGATAGACCGGCGTGATATATTTTAAGACAAAAAGGAAAAATCTTGGGAGTTTCAGATCCGCCCCCAGATTAATCTCTTCCCACGCGTTTTTAGGACCGAAGATCCAGACGAAAATGATCGTTTCCATGAAGGCAAAGAGGACGACTCCGAGGGTTCCGACCCAAAAATCCATCTCATCCAGATAACCATACCGCAGAAAATAGATAACGAGATGGGCAGCGAGAAACCAGAAGACAGATATTGTTGTCACCGCCTTTTTTCGAGAAAAGCGGAATTCATCCTGAAGAAAGGCAACAGCCGGTTGAGTCATTGAGACGGAAGAGGTGATTCCGGCGAAGAAGAGGAGAATAAACCAAAGGGCGCCGAAGAGTTGTCCCAACGGGAGTTTCTGGAAGATCAGGGGCATTGCCTGAAAGCCAAGGTTAAAGGCGCCTCCCTTCGCAATCATTGCCGTTGCGGTGAGCCCGAAAAAGGCGACCGCAATCGGTATTGCGATAGAACCGCCAATGATCACCTCCGCCACTTCATTGGTGAGAGAGGCGCTGAGTCCGTTCAGAACGATGTCATCTTTTCTCTTGAGATAGCTCGCGTAGGTATGGATGCACCCGAATCCGACCGAGAGCGTAAAAAAAATCTGACCCGCCGCAGCGAGCCAGACCTTCGCCTCGCTCAGTCTCGAGAAATCGGGATTCCAGATAAATCCGAGGCCGTTGATGACTGAGTTTTCGGGTTGTGTCGGATCCGGGGTGCCCAGCGTAAAGACACGGAACATCAGAATAATCGCAAAGATAAAGAGGGTTGGCATCGCAATCTTGCAAAGTTTCTCTATCCCTCCCCGAATCCCATGCCAGAGGACATAGACATTTGCGAGAAAGGTGAGCAGAAAGAACAGATAGGCAGCTCCAATTCCGGAAAAATGGGAAGATGTGCCAATCCCTTGAAAGCTTGAGAGAAAAAGTCCCATCTCCACCGGATCTGTGATCCCAAAATATTTTCCTGAAATCGAGAACCAGGCGTAGGCGAGTGTCCAGGACTCGACATAGACGTAATAGACACAGATGCTGAAGTTGACGACGAGGGCAAAGGAGCCCAAGTATTTCGCGATCGGATTTTTCCAGAGGCGTTGGAACATCCCCGGTGACGACCCATGCCCATAACTCCCACCGTAACGACCGATCGCCCATTCGACCCACATGAGTGGAATGCCGAGGAAGAGGAGGGCGCAAAAATACGGGATCATGAAGGCTCCGCCTCCATTCTGGGCACATTGAACTGGGAATCTTAAAAAATTGCCGAGACCGACAGCGCTACCAGCTACGGCGAGGATGATTCCGACACGAGACTTCCATGTTTCTCGTTGCATCGTTACTACTCAGGGGGAGATACCACTCTCCCCCTGAAACCCCCATTTGTTAAACCAGGATTGCATCGTTTACTCCGTTTGGCCGGACGGAATGAATCCGATCCGGCCAATACTCGCTCACTACCGGCGAATATTGATGAGACCTGGATAGTTACGTTGCATCTAAGTAATTAGAAAATTAAAAACGTTTGAATCGATTGACTTTTTTAGAGGAGATAGGGAGAATTCGAAAAATTGTCAAACAAATTAAGGAGGTTTTATGATTCGAAAGATCCTTGTCGTGGTTTTTGGTCTCGTTATTTTGAGCCCGGTTCTTTTTGCCGCTGAAAAGAAGCTCGATTGCAAGGTTGAGAAGATGTCGTGTGCGATGTGCGAGAAGAAAATCAATCGGACATTGACCGAAGAGGTCCCCGGTGTCCTAAAGTCCGATATCAAGTCGGATGCTCATGGTGGGATAGTCACCATCGATCCTGCGAAGACGACTCCTCTGAAGGTGATGGAGGCGATCAACAAGCTCGGCTTCGAGGCGAAGGAGTGTAAGGCGATTTAGCTGATAGTTTTAGTTACACCTGTTCGGGTAGAAAAACAGTAATTGTCGGAATACCTAAAAAATCCTGATCGTAGGTGGCAATTTTCTTGATGCCGTTCCGGTGCATTACCGCCAAGTGAATGGCATCTCGGCTTGGCATGTGGGGGTGGATTGTCAAGGTCTCCTTGGCATAATCGACGTCGTCAGGAACTATTTCCAGCCACCGAATCGGGAGTGACCGAAAAGCTTCGTAGACCTTGATTCCTTCCATGAGTCTTTGAATAGCGTGGTAACGATGCAGAATTTCTTGCAGGACTTCAGCTGATGAGGCCGCATCAAGCTTGGTATCGTTAATCTTTTTAAGAAAAGAGAGACAGGCCTCTTTTTGAGGGGAACTGTTTCCTGCGGCATACATTGGGATGTTGGAGTCGACAAAGATCAAAAACGCCCCTCCTCAATTTCTTCGAGCATCTGATCAATCGGTGACGCTGGAAGCCTGAGGTCACTTAAGGCCTGAATAGGATCGATCTCCGACTCCACCTTTTTACGTGAGAGTTTTTCCCGGATGATTCCACGGACCCAATCAGAGACACTCTTTTTTTCTAGATGAGCTGCCTTTTTAATTATTGATAATTCCTTTGGATTTAATATTACCTGCAGTCTATGACTCATACTCATGGGTATGAGTATAATATACAATTATAAATAAACAACTGCTTTTTTACACGCGCAACGCAACTTTATTCTTATTTTTCCGAAAAAAAGTAAGGAACCACCATTCCGCGTTCGTCAACGGAATTTTGGGAAAGGAAAATTGATAATGGATTTCAAAAAAATTGGCTTATCGATTCTGGGTCGTTTGGGATTTCCCCCCCACGAAACAGTCATCACCGATTCAGGAATGTCACATCCTGGCTTAGATGTACCTTTGGTTGAAGATCCATATGGCTTATTTCGCAGCTCTGTATCCGCAGATCTTGTTACAGAGGTAGCCGTTAGCCATGATAACTACTCTGTCACGAGAAAGGAACGTGTTATAGGTAAACCTTTTGCTGGATTCGGAGCTGTTAGGCAGGAAGATTGGCAGCTGAATAGACGGTATTCACCTGATGCCAGAACTGGGAATGAATGCGATGTTTTCTTGCAGGCAATATTTGCTCGCAGTGGTTCTGAAAGACTCCCATCTAAGATAATTGTTGAAGATCTATCTTGTAAAGCCTTCATGGACTACTCTGTACGAAATCATGGTACTGCAGAAGATGTTCCTCACAGTATAATTTTCAAAGATTTTCAGATGAATGAGAGACCGACCTTTACAACCTCTGGAATACTTGAGGGTTCAATTGAAGTGACTCCATTGAGGCGTTCGGCTTCGGGGCGGCTATATTTCGAAGCGAGAGGGAAACCTCTTGCCTATTTATTAAGAGCCGAAGATGAAAATCTTTGGTTCAAGATATGGGTGCCAACCCGACCAAGGAGTCTCAAAGAAGCTGTGATCAGGGCGGGGACTACACTCGGAATTGAGCACCCTAAAATTCCTGCTGCGCTCGGAGGCCTTCAGGTGTTTACCAGGGCGGCAATTGTCCCTGCCTTCGTTGTTGCCCTTTATGTAGGACTTTCGTTCTTCGGGCAGGACGACTTGCAGAGTGAAAGTCCGATATCAAGTCGGATGCGCATGGTGGGATAGTCACGATCGATCCTGCGAAGACGACTCCTTTAAAGGTGATGGAGGCGATCAACAAGCTTGGCTTTGAGGCGAAGGAGTGTAAGGCGATTTAAGGAAACAGCTGACAAAACTCTCCAAAGGGAATGATTCGAGCCCGATGCTTCTCGATTTCAACATCCTTTTTCCCCAGATGGACCTGGTAAAATTTTGGGATAGGGGATCGTTCCGCAAAATAGCAAATATTTGGACTCAGTTGAGATTCGCCCGTCTTGCACTCGACAGCAAATATCGGTTTCCGGTTTTTTGACACTACAAAATCGATCTCCCGCTTTTGGGCATCTCGCAAAAACTGGAGTTGCATCTCGTCCCCTTGAGAGTCCTGGAGGAAATGGCACATCTTTAGCAGATGAGAGGCAACAAGATTTTCAAATCGGGCGCTCGGATTTTCACACTGAGACCAATCCCACAGGTAGAGCTTCTTCTCTTTTTTTGCCGTCCTCAAGTGTGGAAGTCCGAACGGAGAAATCCGATAGCAATAATAGATATTTTCCAGGATGAGAATCCACCGCTCTACCGTTTCAAAGGCGACTTGAAGGTCTTGTTTTAAGTTATTCAGGGAGAGGATGGACCCAACTTGGCTGGGAAGGAGATGGACAAGGAGATCCAATTGGGAGATCTCTTTCACCTGCTCAAGACCGATCAGGTCCTCCTGAAGAACCCGTGTGAGCCGTTCTTGTTGCCACCTCTTGTAATGACGCCCGTTCGCTTTGAGAAATGGTTCCGGAAAGCCACCGAAGGAGATTAATTGCTCAAGGTCATCTTCGGTTGAATTTTTTCCCAATTCCGGAAGGGTTAATGGATGAAGACGATAATAATGGTACCTCCCCTGAAGGGAATCTCCTCCACGACGGTAGTAGTCGAGGCGAGCCGAACCGGTAACAAGGAACTGACGTTTTGATTTATACTGATCATAAAAGCCTTTGACGAGATTCCTCCAACCTTTGTATTTGTGAATTTCATCGAGAACGATCAGCTTCTGACCTGATGGAAGTTCCCCCTTGAGGAGGACCTGTTTAACAGGAGGGGAGTCCCAGTTAAGGTACGCGGGGTGGGATTCATCGACATCTCCCAGCAGGTGAAAGGCGACAGTCGTCTTTCCGACCTGTCGGGGACCACCGACAAAGACCATCTTTTCTTTTAAGTCCTCTCGGACCTTCTGTTCGAGATACCGTTTCATATGAATGAATTAGACTGTATGCTATTTTAGTCATGTATAAATTAGAGTCAACCTGAATTATTTAAGGAAACAATCCCCGCGTCAGCATTGCCGTGGAGATCTTGCGGATGGCGATCCGCATTGCCGCCTCTCGCATCCGGACCTTTTCCTCGAGCGACCTTTCATAGACCTCATGGAAGGCCTTCTGCATGATCTCGAAGAGGCGTTGATTCACGTCTTTCTCTGACCAAAAGAAGTTTTGGAGGTCCTGAACCCATTCAAAATAAGAGACAATGACACCCCCTGCATTGGCGAGGATATCAGGGATGACAAAGATATCTTCCTGTTCCTGCAGGATAAGGTCAGCCTCTGTCGTTGTTGGGCCATTCGCCCCCTCGGCGATCATTCGGCAACGGAGCTTTTTGACGTTCTCCTCCGTGATGACCCCGCCGGTAGCCGCCGGGATCAGGATATCGCATTTTAATGTGATCAGATCTCCCCACGGGATCTCTTCCCCCTCCGGATACCCCTTCAGAAATTGATGGGTCATGACATGCTGTTGAAGCGACTCATAAGAGAACCCCTTCTCATTATAGAGGGTCGTTGTATGATCACCGACGGCGATGATCTTGCATCCGATCTTCGAGATCTTTCTTGCCGCGGCATTTCCGACCTGACCGAACCCTTGTATGGCGACAGTGATCTTTTCATTTAATTTCCACTTCAATTTTTCCGCCGCCTCCATGATGCAATAAACAACCCCACGCCCGGGTGCCTCGAGTCGACCGAGTGATCCTCCGATCGCGATCGGTTTGCCGGTGACCACGCCTGGGATCGAGTACCCCTTTACTGAGCTATAGGTATCCATCATCCAGGCCATCACCTGCGCGCTTGTCCCCATGTCGGGTGCCGGGATGTCATGATCGGGCCCAATGAAATTAATAATCTCTGCCGTGTAACGACGCGTGAGCCTCTGGAGCTCCTGTCTTGAGAGGGGATTCGGATCGACGGCAACCCCCCCTTTGGCGCCACCGAGAGGAAGGCCGACCAGTGAGGTCTTCCAGGTCATCAGCATCGCGAGGGCGGCGACCTCACCGAGATTGACACTGCGGTGATAGCGGATCCCCCCCTTGCAGGGGCCGAGGGCATCGTTGTGTTGGACACGATAACCAGGGACAACCCGGACGGACCCATCATCCATCCGGAAAGGAACAGAAACAACCAGCACGCGCTCAGGCCACCGGAGGCGGTTGAAGACATTTTCATCCATCTTCATCCTCTTCGCGACTGTCTCAAATTGGCTCTGGGTGCTCCGAAAAAGTGGCGAATCCCATTCTACCGAGTGTTGGTCAACCATGATTCCTAATCCCTTCTCGCCCTTTTTGAAAAAACCTTGGCGATTTCAAAAATCCCCTGTCGATTCGTTGGTCCGAAGGCAAACCACCCAATGGAGAGTAGCAGATAGAAAAAGGCATAGTAATGACGGGAAACAGGTGATGTAAAGAAGATCTGCGTTGCAAAAAGCACGAGGAGCAACAGGCCTTCGATCAGCGAAAATCTCAAGTTGGAAATCACCACAAAGGCGAAGAGGGACTGGGCCGCAGTCAGAAAAATTTCTTCGGATTGCCTCGCATCAAGTGTCATCGGGAGGATATGGCCTGCGGAGAGATTATACACCAGCGCGAGCATTCCAACCAAGAGCGTCCATTGATTGACCTTTGAAGAAAGCAGGGTTCCGAGGCTCGATGCCGCCTTCGCCCTTAAGGCGAAGAGGATGGCAATAATAAATTCGGGGGATTCGGAGGCGAGGGGGGCAAGCCATTGCACAAGGATAAATTCCTCGATTCCCCAGTGGCGGCCTGTCTCCAAAAGTCCTTCAGCAAAAGGTTCTGCAGAGGTAAAAATCGTGAAACCAGAAAAGAGAAAGAAAAAGATGGTGACCGCGAGGCGTCGTCCCCATGACCATTTAGAAATCGCTATCAGCGGTTCCTCGACTTCGGGCTCTTCATGATGGCTTTGCGTCGTCTGAAAAATATAGACGGCAAAAATACTCAAAAGAAAGATCGAGTCGACCCATGAAATCGTTCCTTTCATCGGTATGACGAAGCAGTAAATGGTCGCAGCCCCCAGGCCAAAAAGCTCAATACGATTACTTGGTTCCAGGACGACCTCTTTCTGTTTTGTCCGGAAGAAATAAGCGAAGGCGACTGTTGCCCATCCCACACCGATCAAGAGCCGATTGGCGCCGGTCATATTCGCGGTAGCGAAATGAATATATTCAGGATTCTTTCCTGCCTCCCAGGCGAAATACATATCGACCGCATACTCGGGTAAGACGGCGATCAAAGCGAGAAAGGCGATCGCAAGCGACTGGGGGATATAGAACTGGGCCAGTTCTGCCCCCCAGGAAAGGATAAATGCCGCACCGAAAATCGCGATTCCTGGCAAGAGGGCAGACCAGGGTGTTGGAAGATGACTCCCGGAAAAACGAAAGAAAACCCATTGAAGGCAAAGAAAAAAGGCGGAGGCGATCAAGAGGGCTGCTTTGGTTGGTTTCATACTGAAATAATTGAAGATTCGTTTAGTTCGTTTTCACTTTCGGCGCAACATATTAATCTCGTTCGTCGATGGTCGGGATGAAATGGCTGGGGGAGACACACCACGCATCTCGGTTCGGCCTGCCTCATTCGAGGTCCCGGAAGAGTCAGCCTCATTCCCCTATGATGAGCCTTCGATTCCTTCAGAGGCGGACTCTTTACCAAGTCAGCCTTCCTCCCAGAGCGATTATAGTTGTGTCAATAAAGGCTCACGTCTGAATGTCTCCGACCTCCAATACTATACCGAACCGGACACGACCGGGATGCTGGGTGGTTCTTTTGCCAATATGATTGGTCCCGGATTTCGACTCACCGGTCAGACAACGATGATCAATATGCTCCACCGCGAGGTGGTGCTGCAGGCGCTTCCCCCGGAGTCCAGACGTTGTGCCCAAGGGATTATTGATGAGGGGGATATTGCCGATCTGAATAGTACCATTGAATGGGAAAAATTTGTGAGGACACAAACAGAACTCGAACAAAACGGTCCTGCGTTCAAGCTGCGCCTCGCCTCGCCAGGGAATCATTGCGTCAAATGGAGGGGGACGTTTGATTCCCCAACCAATTTCGCCGGGGGGATGGCAATCGTTTTCAGGGCCCAGGGGGAAAGTGAATTCAACAAGGATGTTATCCTCCCTGAGCATGGTCATAAGGCGAGAAGACTTTCCAAAGATGTGCTCGTCCGGAGGAAGTTTGAATTCTTTCATGGGAAAAAGACGAAACCTCGCATCACACTCAATGCGAAGACCGATCGTGACTGGTATCGCGGTGTTGATCGGGAAGGAAAGGAGACCGAGGCGAGTTGGCTCGATAAAGAAAGGGTCTTTAAGGATTTTTGGAGAAAGACAAGGACCGGCGAATGGGAGGCGGTCGCTTATCTTCCTGACTATACCTACATCCCACCTCGTGGTGACCCCAAAAAACGCAAGAAAAAACCAGCCTGGGTTCATCTGAGCGTTTTCCTAAAAAATGAAAAGACACTTCCGGACGGAAGGGTCCAACCGACCTACGCGATCGAAATAGAGAAGGAAGGGCATGAAGGGGTTGATATTGATGCCTATCGGCAAAAAATTCTCGAGTCTTTTTATGCCGAGATGTTGAAGCAAAACCCGCTTGCCGTTTTTCAACCTCTGGGAGCGAAGCCGCGGTTTTATACGGAGGTTCTTGATTCAACCAAAAATGACTTTGTGGCGAAGAATCGGGCAGGGGAGAGGGTGATTGGTCGTTGGGAAGATCGGCTGCGGGTTTTTAAACATTTCTGGAGGGAGCAAGAGGATGGGACTTGGGAGGCGGTTGTTTATTTTCCAAAAGGAGGGAGCCAGGCTGAGCAGAAATGGATCCATCTGCAGGCCTACAAGGCAGAAGAGGTCGATCTCGCCTCGGGTCGGCGTTACACCAAATGGAAGATGGCGATCGATACGACGGATGAAACAACCGGTTCCAGTCTTTTAGGTTCATTGAAGGGGCATATCAGCTATATCCAGACCTACCTGATCGAGGCGTTCTATGATGCCCAGACCTCGGGTGACCGGAATGTCGGATTTGATCTCGTGACCCACTATTCGCCGCTTCTAATCCATAATCTGAGAGATTCTGGTTTTAATCGGGTGTTGAGCGATCCGAGGACAAAAATCTACATCCATGGTCACGAACACCACCGCTCCTATTTTGATCTGATGAAGGTTCGTTATGAACCGACGCTCTCTGATTCAACAGAAGTTGCCTATGCGACGTTTGCTGAGGCGAGTGATATCGTCCGCAAAAATCCGCTTCCAGTTGTCGGTGTGCCGTCTGTCATGGATTATCGCACCGAGGTGATGCAGGAGCGATTTTGGGTCAAGCCGGGGACCAATGACCTTGTGACCGAGTTCGAATTTATCGGTGTCGATGAAAAAGCGGTCCCCGGAAGTGGGCCTGAAGTACGTCAGGTGATGGAAGAAGTGGCACCGCTCCTGTTTGATTACCGCCGCGCGCTTGAGAAGATAACGGACAAACAGACTCAGGAGGCATCTCATCCCGAGACAACCTTATATAAGAGGGTTTATCTGATTGGACATCTCTTCCATGGGCTTATTATGAAACAAGGGTATGCCGGGATTACAAAAAATGATGTACTCCATGCCGTCAATGCCAAAGGGGAGACCGCTGTCGAGCTCTATCTTCGTCAGATTGAACTTTCATTGCGGCAAGCGGGTCTGACAGAAGAGGCCAGCCAGCTCGGTGTGACCTATCGAAAATATGCGAAGGAGTTGGTCGCCACGTATGAGGAGGTCTGGTCCAAACGGTACGATAAGAATGGCGGTCCTCTCGATGAAGAGGAGCTTCAGCGGATGAGGGACGAAAAGATCGAAAAGGAGCTGGAACTGAATCTCAATGGGGCGACACTTCCGCTTGTGGCGAAGATCCGGGAACAGCTTGAAACGGAACAGGACCCGATGCGGCGGCACCTGCTCGAGCAGATGTCCCACATGCTTCCGCATCTCTATGGTTTTATGGCGCGCGAGTTTCGGGACTGGATCAACGGATACGAAAGTTTGAAGCGGAAGGATCGACCGGATCACGAGTGGCTGAGCCACATGGATCTTTTTGGTGGGGATCATGCGCGATCCCTCGAATGGTATGGTCAGAAATTTCAACGCGGCACCTGGGCAGCTGCCTTTGGTGTCCATGTCCAGTTGGAGGCGCAGAGGATCGGGTATGAATATCGCAAATATCGTCTTAAGGAGGCATACTCCCATCAGATCCCGGATCGGATCCGTGTCGTCGAACATTTGGGATCAGAGAAGGAAAGATATGTCGATCTCTCCATAGAAATGCCGACGGAGGATGAAATCAAGGAGCGGTCGACGAGTCCCTGGGAGAAATCGCTTCTCCATACCCCGGGCGGTGTTCGGGCACTGCTTCCTCCTCCGCCTAAGAATGGTGAACCGTGGGAAAAATGGGATACAAAGACATGGATCTTGGGGTTTGAGATGGGATCGGGCCAAAGTCGTTTTGGGACCTCCCGTGGACGTCAGGAATTATCTGGATTTAATGGTGGTCCCTACTTTGGTTACGGCCATCTCTGGCGTCTGTTAGATCATGCCTACAGGCCGATGATCCAGGCCTATGGATCCGTTTCGGCCCATTTTATTGGTCAGGTGCGAGAGGGGGAGGTTCTGGTTGTCAATCAGGATGGGACTACCGGTCCAAGCAACAGTTTCAATGCCTCTCTCTTTCGTCTCGATATCGATCTGCCGGTTGAACTGGGAGCAACGATTGGAGATCCCTTGGGTGTCCTGGCAATTCGGGGATTCCTCCTGGGTGGCGCCTCACTGCATGAGGTGGCGGGAGGGGATGGGGGAGGTTCCGATGCCACCGGTCTTCTTGGGGTGGGACTTGGGTTAGAGCTTGCCGGTGGCGTCTTGTCTCTTAAAAAAGACTGGAGATGGTATCCTGATAGTCAAGAGCCAGGGGAATGGGAAAAAGCCAAATATTATGGGATCGAGCTGGATGTGAAACGGTTGTATAAGCTCCTCAGGGGGTCTTCTAAGTAATTTGATTCTTTTTTTCCTTCCTGCTAGAGACTTTTTCCATGATTCCTCGATACAGTCGTCCTCAAATGGCAAAAATCTGGGAGCCGGAGAATAAATTCAAGCTCTGGCTCGAGATCGAGCTCCTCGTCTGTGAGGGATGGGAGCAGTTTGGTCGTGTCCCAAAGGGGACAACCGCCAAGATTCGGAAAAAAGCGACGTTTGAGATCGCACGGATCGACGAGATCGAAAAAAAGGTTCAGCACGACGTGATCGCCTTCCTGACGAATGTCGGTGAGTCGGTCGGTCCCGAGGCGCGTTGGCTCCACTTCGGGATGACCTCTTCCGACCTCCTCGATACCTGTTTTTCCCTGCAGCTTCGACAGGCCTCCGATCTGATTGTCTCTGACTTGAAGGGGTTGATGCAGGTCTTGAAGAGACGGGCCTTCGAGCACAAAGAGACACCGATGATCGGACGGACCCATGGGATCCATGCGGAACCGACCACTTTTGGGTTAAAACTGGCTTCTTGGTACGAGGAGATCAGGCGTCACCTCTTGTGGATCGAGGCGGTCAGAGAGGAGATCTCTGTCGGAAAAATTTCCGGTGCGGTCGGGACCTATGCCCATCTGGAGCCGGAGGTCGAGTCGTTTGTTTGTCGGAAATTGGGATTAACCCCTGATGCGGTTGCCACCCAGGTGATTTCTCGCGATCGTTATGCCGCTTTTTTCTCCAGGCTCGCGTTGCTCGCCTCTTCTTTGGAAAGGATGGCGACGGAGATTCGGCACCTTCAGAGAACAGAGGTTCTCGAGGTCGAGGAGTTTTTTGCCGAAGGGCAAAAAGGTTCTTCGGCGATGCCACACAAACGAAACCCTGTGCTCTCGGAAAACATTTGTGGGTTGGCCCGCCTCGTCCGATCGACGGTTGTTCCAGCACTAGAAAATATCGCCCTCTGGCACGAACGCGACATCAGCCACTCCTCTGCGGAGCGGATATTAGCGCCAGAAGCGACGATCCTCACTGATTTTATGCTTGTTCGTTTCACAAAGATTGTTGACCAACTGCTCGTCTATCCGAAAAACATGAAAAAGAACCTCGAGAAAATGGGGAAACTGGTTTTTTCCGAAGGGGTTCTCCTGAAATTGATTGAGTCGGGTTTAAGTCGTGAGGAGGGGTATCGACTCGTGCAAAGACAGGCGATGCGGTGCTGGGAGGAGGGGGCTGATTTTGAAGAGGCGATCCGGAAAGATCCCGCGATTTCAAAGAGGGTGACAAAAAAAGAGTTGGATCAGGTTTTTGATCTCGATCACACCTTGAGACATGTCGACACAATCTTTAAGAGGGTGTTTGGGTGAGGGCATGAAGGCGCGCATCTACATCACACTGAAATCTGGCGTCCTCGATCCCCAGGGCAAGGCGGTCCAGCAGGCGCTTGCCTCGTTGGGGTTTCATGAGGTTCAGGATGTGAGGATCGGGAAGTATATAGAACTGGAACTGGAGAAAAACTCGAAGGAGCGAATCAAGGAGATGTGCGAAAAGCTTTTGGCGAATACGGTGATTGAGAGTTATCGGTTTGAGGTAGAGAAGTGAAATTTGGCGTCGTTGTCTTTCCCGGATCCAATTGCGACCGCGATGCCTTTCATGTCCTGAAAGACCTCCTGAAGCAGCCTGTTCGTTACCTCTGGCACAAAGAGACTGATCTTAGGGGAGTTGATTGTGTGATACTCCCGGGTGGTTTTTCCTATGGCGATTATCTTCGGACCGGCGCGATCGCCCGTTTTTCTCCCATCATGACAGAAGTGATCCGGCATGCGGAGCGGGGTGGTTTGGTTCTGGGGATTTGTAATGGATTTCAGATATTGACCGAGGCCGGTCTCTTGCCAGGCGTCCTTATGAGAAATGCAAATCTTCAATTTATTTGTGAGAATGTTTCACTGCGTGTCGAAAATAACCAGACGCTATTCACGAAACACTACGCACCCAACACTGTTGTTACAATGCCAATCGCGCATGGAGATGGGAATTATTTTTCCGATGAAGAGACATTGAAGAGATTGGAGGGGGAGGGGCGAGTTGTTTTTCGCTATCATCCACGGAATCCGAATGGGGCGATCCACGATATTGCTGGCATTATGAATGAGAAAGGGAATGTCCTTGGGATGATGCCGCATCCGGAGAGATGCTCGGAGGTGCTTCTCGGTAACGAAGATGGGAGGAGGTTGTTTGAATCCCTCATTGATTGAACAACATGGTTTGTCGCTACAAGAGTATAAAAAGATCCTGAAGATCCTCGGTCGTGAGCCGAACCTCGTCGAACTCGGGATCTTCTCTGTGATGTGGAGCGAGCATTGTTCCTACAAAAGTTCCAAGACTTATCTCAAAAAACTCCCGACCAAAGGAAAGCAGGTTATCTGTGGTCCCGGTGAAAATGCCGGGATTGTCGATATCGGTGGAGGACTCGCTGTCGTTTTCAAGATGGAGAGTCATAATCACCCCTCCTTTATAGAGCCGTATCAGGGCGCGGCGACCGGTGTGGGTGGGATCCTGCGCGATGTCTTTACGATGGGGGCGCGACCGATCGCGCTCTTGAATTCACTTCGGTTTGGTTCCCCGGATCATCCCAAGACAGACTCTCTTGTGAATGGCGTTGTTGCGGGGATTGGTGGTTACGGAAATTGCATGGGGATTCCGACGGTCGGTGGGGAGGTTTATTTTGATGAATGTTATAATGGTAATATTTTGGTCAATGCGATGTGTGTCGGACTCATTGAAAAGAAAAAAATCTTTTATGCAAAGGGGGGTGGAGTTGGGAATCCGGTGATCTATGTCGGGGCCAAGACGGGTCGTGATGGAATCCACGGAGCGACGATGGCGAGTGATGTTTTTGATGAGGAGTCTGTGGAGCGACGTCCGACAGTTCAAGTTGGCGATCCCTTTACCGAAAAAAAACTGATGGAGGCCTGTTTGGAGCTCATGGAGTCAGACAGCGGGAGACAGGTGGTTTATGGGATTCAGGATATGGGGGCGGCGGGGTTGACCTGTTCCTCGGTCGAGATGTCGGGAAAGGGACGTGTCGGCATGACCCTGCAACTGGATCATGTTCCTCAACGGGAAACCGGCATGACTCCTTATGAGGTCATGCTTTCGGAGTCCCAGGAGCGGATGTTTCTTGTGGCGAAGAGGGGGCATGAGGAGGAGGTCTTTAAAATTTTTCAGAAGTGGGACCTCGATGCGGTACAGGTGGGGGAGATTACAAAGGGACATGAGGTGGTGATTCGGTCGAACGGGACGGTGGTTGGAGTTGTCCCGAATCTTCCAATCAGTGAAGAGGCGCCGGTGTATCGGCGGCCGGTACGGCGGCCGGTACGGCGGCCGCGATCGCGTTACCCGATCGCGATCGAGGAGCCGAATGAAATTCTCATGAGGCTCCTTAGTTCCCCTAACCTCGCCAGCAAGCATTGGGTCTACCGCCAGTATGATCACACCGTGGGAACCGATACCACTGTTCTTCCCGGATCCGATGCGGCGGTGATCCGGATCAAGGGGACGAAAAAGGGGCTTGCGTTAACGACCGACTGTAACAGTCGTTACTGTTATCTGAATCCGAGGGAAGGGGCGAAGATTGCAGTTGCCGAGGCGGCACGGAATATCGTCTGCTCGGGTGGAAAACCGGTCGCCGTCACTGATTGCCTGAATTTTGGGAGTCCTGAGAACCCTGAGGTGATGTGGCAGTTTAAAGAGGCGACCCAAGGTCTCAGTGAGGTGTGTAAGGCGTTCGGGACGCCGATCGTTTCCGGGAATGTCAGTTTTTATAATGAGAGCCAACAAGGAAGCATCTATCCCACACCAACAATCGGGATGGTCGGGCTTCTCGATGATGTCGAAAGGCACTGTACGCAGTGGTTTAAGCAGGAGGGGGATGTTGTTGCGATGGTAGGCCCGGCATTTGGAAAAATCCCCCCCAGCCCCCCTTTTTCAAAGTGGGGTGAAGATTTTGGAGGGAGTGAGTATCTCAAAGTAATTCACGGCATTGTCGCCGGTCGTCCGCCTCGGCTCAATATCCCGCTTGAAAAGAGGGTCCAGGCGTTGGTGCTCACAGGGATTCGAAAAGGTTGGGTCCGCTCGGCCCATGATTGCTCAGAGGGAGGTCTGGCAGTGGCGCTGGCGGAGTGTTGTGTATCGGGACCGGCGTTATTTGGAGCCACTATCGATTTTGACCCAAATGGGACGGGTCCTGCCTCGGGTTCCGCCCACCCGTGCTCACCCGTTGCGCGCGGGCGGGCGCCCGACCCGAGTCACCCGTCTGGCGTAAGTCAAAATCGGCAGTGGCTTCACTTGTTCTCCGAAACCCAATCCCGGATCATTGTCAGTTTGAACGAGGATCATTTGCAGAAGTTTCTCAAATTGGCTAAGCTTAAAAAAACTCCGGCGACGATCTTGGGGAAGGTGGGAGGTAATCGGCTGAAGATTGGCGAGGAGATTGATCTGTCGGTTAAGGAAATCAAGGATATTTGGGCTGCTTCATTTGAAAACGTGGTTTTTAACAAGGGGGGTAACAGGAGCGAAGCGACGTCATAGGGGGGAAGCCTCCCTTTGAAAGTTGCCCTCGAGGTAATAAGTATTATGGGGTGTAACGCCTAAGGGCGTTACCAAGGAGGTAATTTTAGGTGTGCGGAATCGTCGGCATCTACAACCATCCCGAAGCGGCTAATCTGGCTTATCTGGGGTTGTATGCCCTCCAGCATCGAGGGCAGGAGTCGGCCGGGATTGTTTCATCCAATGGGAAAGAGCTTTTCTCGCATCGCGGGATGGGGCTTGTTGCCGATATCTATACAGAAGAGGTTTTAAAAAAACTCCCTGGGTTGTGCGCCATTGGTCATACCCGTTATTCAACCGCGGGAGAGAGCAGTCTCAAAAATTGTCAGCCGATCCTGATCAATTATTCCCGTGGATGGCTTGCCTGTGGACATAACGGAAATCTCATCAATATCCAAAAAATACGTGCTGAACTCGAGGCACACGGGTCTATTTTTCAGTCGACGATGGACACAGAGGTTCTGATCCATCTGATCGCCGCCTCTCGAAAAAGTTCCCTCGTCGATCGGATCATCGAGGCGTTGCTGAAGGTGAAGGGGGCCTACTCACTGGTTTTCCTGACGGAGAGTCGGCTGATTGCAGTTCGTGATCCTTTTGGGTGGCGGCCTCTCGTGATCGGGAAAAAGGGTTCGGAATCAGATCCCGGCGGCCCCACTTGGGTTGTGGCCAGCGAGACCTGCGCCTTGGATCTTGTTGAGGCGGAATTTGTTCGGGAGGTGGAGCCGGGGGAGGTCGTGACTTTTGACAAGGATGGGATGCATTCCCTCCGTCCCTTTCCGATTCCCAGAAAAAAGGCGATGTGTATTTTTGAATTCATCTATTTTGCACGTCCGGACAGTCATATTTTTGGTCGTGACGTTTACGAGATGCGGAAAGGGTTTGGGAAACAGCTCGCTCGTGAATATCCGGTCGAGGCCGATGTTGTGATCCCGGTTCCGGACAGCGGTGTTCCCGCGGCGTTGGGGTATTCGGAGGAATCCGGGATTTCTTTTCAAACCGGTCTGATTCGAAATCACTATGTCGGACGAACTTTTATTGAGCCGAAGGATTCGATCCGGCATTTCGGGGTGAAGATCAAACTGAATCCGGTTCGAGAGGTTTTGAAAGGGAAGAGGGTGATTGTTGTCGATGACTCGATTGTCCGAGGGACGACCTCGAAAAAGATTGTCAAAATGATTCGCGATGCCGGGGCGAAGGAGGTTCATATGCGAATCTCCTCCCCGCCGACCACTGACCCCTGTTTTTATGGAATTGATACCCCTAACAAGTCTGAATTGATCGCCTCATCCCATTCTGTGGAGGAGATCCGGAAATTCCTGGGGGCCGATTCGCTTGCCTATCTCTCGACGGAAGGGCTCTACTGGTTCGAGAAAAATCACGGCGAATGGTTCTGTGACGCCTGTTTTACCGGCGACTACCCGCTCGCTGTTGAGGATACGACTGACAAGCTCAAACTGGCCAGGTCCCAATAACCCCTTTTTAGGAAACAACCTTTGTTTTTCTCATCCGAGAATAATCAAGACTATGCTATCTCGTGTTCCAACCCTTGTTTTTGCCCTGGTTCAACGTTTTTGTGCTGAGTCCCGCCTCCTTCCCCTCGTAGACGGAAATTTTCAGCAAAGACTCGATGACACGGCCAACTATCATCAACCCCTTCCTCTAGAGGAAGATCAGACGATTGTGATGGATGAGGTGATCCTTGAGGCACAACAGAGGCAGTCACAGGTCCGTTTTGAGGCCGAGGCACAACGTGCCGGAGTCGTCTATAAGGTGAAAGGGGATTTTTTCTCAGGCAATGCCCATCGTTATGATCAATTCTTCCGAGGCGACCATGACGAGTATTTCTTTGGGACAACAGTTCTGACGAGGGAGCATAATTTTACCCAAATTCGTGAGATTTTCCGCTCGGAGACGGCCGAGGGAGGACTTGCCTCGCGGGTGAAGCTTTTACGTAATGATGGGCTTCGATTGGGTGGAATTTTGATCGATTTAAAACCATTGCTTCTCGATGGAGCGGAGTCTGTCTCTGCAACCTCGCTGGGACCATTTGAAGGGCGCATTATTGCCTCCTTGGATAGAGATCAACAGCTTCTGACCCTGCGCGGGACTGGAGTTGGTTGGCTCGTTGGTGGGAGGGGAGATCTCTCCGAAGTGGCGATGAAGCTCACCCCTTGTCCTGGTTTGATGAGAGGGGAGGTTCGAGATGTTGCGATGGGGGCGGCCGAAGCGGCCCGGTCGGGATGGTTTATCTGTAGTGGTCAGCCTCGGTCAGCGATCTGGAGTCTCACAAAATTTTGCCGATCTGGCGTGGCGGTTTTTATCGGACTTTCCTTTGCTGCGGCCCTTTATGGGGCCTCCCAGCTTGACGCGTAGCGAGAACTCTTCTTCTTGATAATCAAATAAGGCGGGGTTAAGGGTCGCATCGACTTCAATGGAATTCTACCAATTCAACTGCCCCACGCGTGTCGTTTTTAATAATGGGATTGCACGCGATTTCAATGCCGAGCTGGCCTCTTTTAACCTCTCGCGACTCTTTCTGATCACGGACAAGGTCTTGATGGGACTCAAGTTGATTGATCCGATTGTTGCGGGACTCAAGCAAGGCGGGGTTGAAGTGGCTGGTATTTTCTCGGAGGTCCCATCCAATTCGGAACTTTCGATTGTGAAAAAGGCGGCGGAACAAGCGATTCGATCCGAGGCGGAAGGGATTCTTTCTATCGGTGGTGGGAGCGTGATCGATACCGCGAAGACAGCCAATATCCTTTTCACGCATGGTGGCGATCTTGTTCAGGACTATTCAGGGGCCCAGACGCTCCCTGGTCTTTTAAAACCGCACATTACGATTCCGACGACCGCAGGGACCGGAAGTGAGGTGAGTTCCGCTGCTGTCATTTTGGATGAATCAACCCATGTCAAGCTTTCGTTTGTGGATCGTCACCTCGCCCCTCATCTTGCGATCCTCGATCCTGAATTGACTATCGGCCTACCGCCCAAGTTAACCGCAGCGACCGCGATGGATGCCCTGACTCACGCGATCGAATCCTACACGAGTCTACAGGCGAATCCGATTTCAGAAGGTTTTTCTACCGTCGCGATGAAGTTAATAAGGAAAAGTCTCATGAGGGCGGTCCTTCACGGAGAGGATCTTGAGGCACGTGGTGACCTTTTGACCGCAGCGACGATGGCCGGGATCGCCTTTGATCATGCGATGGTAGGGGTCGTCCATGGAATGGCCCATGCAACAGGTGGTTTGACCGGTCTTCATCATGGGACGGCGAACAGCATCTTTTTGCCTTGGGGGATGGAGTATAATCTGGAAGCTGCCGAAGAAAAATATGCAGAAATTGCAGAACACCTTGGAGTCAGAAAATCGGGAATGGATGAGGAGGCGGCGGCACGTGCGGCGATCGAGGCGGTGAAGAGATTACGAGAGGAGCTTTATCATGCCTGTGGCCTGCCCTATCGTCTCCGTGATGCCGGTGTGAGTGAGGGTCTTTTGGAGGCGATCGCCGAAGGGGCGGTGAATGATGGGACCAGTTTTTATAATCCGCGAGAGGTCGTAAAAGAGGAAGTTTTGAAACAGGTTAAGAAAGCTTACTGAGGAGGAATTATGCCGACATTCGAAAATTCTGATCGTCTCCAACAAGTGCTGGGTGGTTTTTTTGAGTATCTGCTGAGCGATCCTCAGATGGGCCCTAAATTGATCAACTCCAAACTTGTCTTGAAATTTAACTACAAAGAGCCTGATCTCTCCATTACGGTCGATCTTTCAAGAGAAAAACCGGAGATCACTTTTAATGATGCCTCCAAGAGTCCTGAAGTTGAAATGAGCATGAAGGCGGATATCGCGCACCGTTTCTGGATGGGTAAAGTGAACTTGATGATCGCGCTTGCGAGACGAGAGATGGTCGCGAAGGGACCGATCCCGAAGATCCTGCGCCTCTTACCGATCATTAAGCCAGCATACCAAATGTACCCTAACTATTTAAAAGAAAAGGGGTTTTCAGGCTATCTCTCCGTTTTGTGAGGCCTCCTTTCGGAAGGCAACTTTTGGCCCTTTTGACCGATACTAATAATGACTAACGTATGAGGCACTATTTTCTAGGATTCCTGTTTTTTCTGGTGGCCGGTTGTGGGGCAGATGATCAATTGTATGGTCGTTTTGACCTAAACTTTGGGACCTCCAATATCTGTGTTCCCAGGACAGAACGCCTGAAATTTTCCAATTCAACGGCTGAAGAGGTTGTCATCGGTGGGGCTTCGATCGCTCCGGGGACCGATCCCCTGAAAAATTTTGTCCTGGAGGGGGTGACGGTTGGTGAGGTTGAAATTCCCAGTGTTGCCGGGTCTCTCTCTGAAATCAGGGTTCCTCCCGGCGCTGATTATATCTTCACTCTGACCTATACCCCGAAAACGGCTGGCGAGGAACACGATGCCCTTTTAGATATCGCCTATCAAAGTCCTCAGATGGGGGTCTATCAAGTGGCGCTTTCCGGAACACCTGAAGGGGACTCGGCAGGCGGGTGTGTGAATCTTTCTGAAGGGAGCGAGGTGAGTTTTGATGGTGAAGTTGCCTTGACGGTCACCCGGCTGGTGGCGGCGACTTCAAAACTGGATGCACCGATCAGTTCTGATGATGGAGAAAGGGTTTTTGAACCGACGGATCTTACGCTCATATTGAATCTGAAGGAAGCTGAGGCGACTCTTCCGCCGATTGCGGAGGGGATTTTTATTTTGCCGAAACCGAAAAAAGAGGTTCCGACCCTTGGCCCTCGAGTCAAACAGGACACCATGATTACCACGGTTGCTGAGGCGAGTGGTCAATACGATTCGGCTGTCGGCAGTATCACACTGGAAGATGTCTCTGTTAAAATGGACGCTGATTTTAATACGACTGTTGTTGTGACATTGACGACGGATGAGGTTTCTCTGGAGGCCCTGGGTGTCATGCCGAACTCAAACGCGCTTCAATCCTCATTTGGCAATGATCATTATGACTCTGTTGGGAAAAAGATCTTTGGAAGTCGTATCGATGAAGAGGGGAATATCACCCTTGTCGGGACGACAAAGATTGTGGATTCGACACTGGATCCCGGTGCGGATGGTATTTTCAACGGGATGAAGGGGACGACGATGGCCCTTCTTATTGAGGGTAAAATCTCCATCAAGGTTTCATCGGAATAAGACTTTGGTCGGATTCCCACCGATAAGAAGACCGGCTGTCACTCCAGCCAACACGACCAATCGGAACATGATAGCGAGGAGGAAACCGAGAGCGAGCCCCTCACTTCCGTAAAACAGGGCCATCAGGGTGGCACAGGCGATTTCAAAAAAACCGAGAGACGCCGGGAGGAACCGGAGCAAGCGGGATAAGAGAGGGAAAATCCCTGTCAGGAGAAAGGCCTGGGAGAGTGAAAAGGACTCAAAAAAACTTTTTCCGAGCCAGTAAATGACGAGACAAAGAATGAGCTGGCTTAAAATGTGAAAGATCAGTGAGGACCAGTATCGAGCGCGGTTTCCCTCGACGAAACGGGCGAGTGAACGATCCGCCTCTTCGGAGTGTCCTTTTTGGGCTTGAGAGGAGAAGTAAAATCGTAATCGTTCGAATGGCATCCACTTCAGGAGACCAAGCCCTGCCAGGATTCCAATACCTATGCTTGCAAGAGAAGGGAGAGGTAGAGACAGAACAACTCCAAAGAGAAGGAGCATCGTGGTTGTCCAGAAAGAAGAAATCCCGGCAATCGCCCGATCCAGGATGAGAATCTCTGTCCCCTCTGAAATCTTCTTTTTCTTCTCGAGAATCTGTCGAAACATCGTGTCCCCTCGAAAGGGGGCTAGGTAAGAGATTTTATTGTAGGTGTCGCAGACGATTTTAAGTTTCAGAAGGAAGAGGAGGGACGGGGGGCTTTTTTTAAAAAGCGATCGTGTCGCCTCTGCTTGCAGGAGATAGGAGAGAAAAAGGAAAAGGAGAGTCCATGGGGAAGCAGTCAGGATCGAAGGAAGTGAGGCAGAGACGGTTTCATCCCAGCTTTTCCATCCAAAAACGATGATGATCAGCAGACCGGCAAAGAGCCAACCAACACGTTTGAACAAGATAAGTTGTGAAAGTTTGATCCCCTTCATATGTTTTTAGGAAGCGAGTCGGCGAAAACTTCTTCCTCCTCCTTTCCATCTTAAGAGTCCTGCCCCTACCATCGCAGCAATTCGACTTCCAACCCCCATGGCATACGATTCCACAGGGATCCGGTCGGTCCCCCCCATTTTTTCGAGAATTTGATTGACCGTCGACATCCCGCTCTCGACCGCTGATTCCATTCCGATCCCGATCTGGCCGCTGTGACAGCCGGCAACAAACCAGTTTGAGGTGCCGGTCTGATGGGTATTGAAGAAGCGGTGAAGATTCGTGATCGCCGGTTGTTCCGTCAGGTAGAGGACGTCCGATTGAATCTTCGCAAAGGAGACCGATTCGACGAGCGAGGGATCGGCATTGGGATAGACCCTCTGGAGGTCTTTGACAATTTTTTCAATCATCTCTTCCCGCAGGTGTGCCTCCTGGATCACACCGACATCGAGGAGCACATCGATCACATCTCCGTAATGGTGATCCAGGTCCTCTCCTCCGAAGTTGTTGTAAACCGACTGACAGCCGTTGAAACAGAAGGTCGGGTTGTGTGTCCCGGTGATAAACTGTTCCCCGTTCGTGACATGCTTTTTATAGTAGACGCGTCCAATTGAGAGCTGGGTTTGGTTTCCACGGGAGGAGAAAAACGACTTCACCACAGGAAGGCGTCTGAGAGGGGAATGATCGGGGATCAACTTCGCAATCATATGGGGATACATCGCGGTAATCAACCATCGACACTTGAGGGGTTGACAGCCAGTCTCCTCTGGTTGGTTCCAAAGCTCACGAGAGGTTGATTGATGAATCTGCCCCTGACGGATTTGATCAAGGGTTGTATTCAATCCGCATCGGGTACAGAAGGCACGATCCAGCGAGTAATTTTCAGCGCCACAATTATCACAAACATACCGCTTGCCTCCCGATTCAGTCCCATACGATCGGCACCATATCTGATCGATCTGGTTTCCGTGGGCGTTGCTGTCGATTCGTCGAACCTCGGTCCAATAACGGATCTCTATTCCCATCGCGACCAACTTCTCAACAAATCGATCGATAAAGGCACTGTTATAGTTCTTTCCAAAGACATGGTGGTGAAGGGAGCCACGATTGACTGCCATGGTCCCGGCGGCGACCGCCGCCATCCGAGGGGCGCTTACGTACCAAGGATGAGGGTTATAAATGCTCGGGGTTGCGGTCTCAATAAAATCGCGGGCACGAGGACCCATATTCAGCAAAAGCTGGAAGCTCTCGAACGAGAGGGTGTTCGGGACCAGTTTCGGTTCAGCGGCCCCACGAACCAACTCCCGGTAACAGTAACAGGAGGCGAGGGCAAGTTTGAAGAGGTCCCATTTTGCGAGGAGCGAGAGATCGAGTTTCGAAATCATCCCTGTGGCATGGAGAGGCGGAGGGAGGATCTTCGCGGCCCAATCGTCCATCTCCATCCGATGTCTCTTTCCGTCACTCGTGATGATTCGATAACCGGTATAAAGGGGGGAGAGGATCCCACCGATTTCAGAAACGAGCTTCAAAAGATTTTTATATTTTTCGACAAAGATCATATGCATCGGCATCTGGAACTTCTTTTTCGGTCCCAGGCGATGATCGATCCAGTTGCCGGTGAGTCCTCCGGCGCTTCCGGAGCGTTCCAGGATCACGATCTTCAGAGAGGGTTTGATTTTTTTCAGGTAGTAAGCCGAGGTGAGCCCCGCAAGCCCGGCACCGACAATCACGACATCGTATTCTTGGTTCATTTTGAAATGCGTTTTACAGCATTTGAAATATAGGTGTCACGCTAAAAAAGCCATCAGGCCCGCCGGGGCTCCTAGCCCAGACGGGCCGGCACTTTATGGGTGGGGGAGGAGATGACTAATGCCCCCTTTTTGATGGCAACCTCAGGATAAGGGAGGGCGATTTTTATGACAACATGATCCTCGTCAGGTGTTTTTCAAGAGAGGCTAAAGGTGTCGAGATAATGAGGCACCGTACATTTCCAGTGAAGTTCTGACTCGATTTTCTTTTTCATCTGTTGACAGGCCTCCGGTTCTCCGTGCGTGATGAAGGTCATCTTCGGCCTGGACGGAAATTTTTTGAGCCAGCCGGCAATTTCGTTTTCATCGGCATGCGCCGAGAGGGATTCGAGGAGTTCAACCTGGGCACGGACAGGGATCATCGATCCATGGATCTTTACTTGTGTCGCTCCATTGACCATCGCCTCTCCTCGTGTCCCTGCCGCCTGAAATCCGACAAACAGGATCAGATTCTTGGGGTGCGGGGCGAGCACCTTGAGGTGATGAAGAATGCGTCCCCCTTCTGCCATTCCACTCGCTGAGATAATGATCGAAGGTTCGTGGAGGGTATTGAGGCGTTTGGACTCATCTATTGTTGTGACAAAATGTGTGGAGTGGTCGATTTCTTGGCATTCCTCTTCGGTCAGTTTGTGTTCCCCGACAAAACTCGAACAAAGCCGTGTCGCCTGGATCGCCATCGGACTGTTGAGGTGAATCGGGACATTCGGGATCTCCTTGTTTTTTTTAAGTTGGGTTAAAAGATAAAGGACCTCCTGGGCTCGGCCGACAGCAAAGGCGGGGATCAGCACAATCCCTCCACGCTTGAGGGTTGGGTTGATAAAGTTTTTGAGAATCTCCCTCGGGTTCTCAGGGGGATGGCGCCGTCCCCCATAGGTAGATTCGACAACGAGATAGTCTGTATCATGTTGGGAGCTGGGGGGAGGCATCATGATCTGTTTGGGTCGTCCCAAATCACCGGAAAAGGTGAGGCGTGTTTTTTGATTGGAAAATTGGATGCTGGCAGCCCCCAAAATATGTCCTGCCGGTTCAAAATGAAAACTCAGATGTCGTGCCAGGTTAATTTGTTTGTGCCAGGGGACTGATTCAAAATACTTGAGACACAGAATGGCATCTTCTTCGGTATAAAGGGGAAGGGCAGGGTGATGTTTTGAAAATCGGTGTTTGTTGGCAAAGCTGGCATCTTCCTCCTGCAGATGGCCGGCATCTGGGAGGAGGATCTCACAGAGTGTTCGGGTCCCTCGTGTGCAGTAAATCTTTCCCCGGAAACCGTTTTTGACCAGCAGGGGGAGGTATCCGGAATGATCGATATGGGCATGGGTCAGGATCACCGCCTCAATTGCTTTTGGGGGGATCGGGAGGGGGTTCCAGTTTCTCAGGCGTAACTGTTTCAAGCCCTGGAAGAGACCGCAGTCGACCAGGAAATGTTTTTTATCGACCTGGAGGAGGTATTTTGAGCCAGTGACGGTTCCGGTGGCGCCAATGAACTGGAGTTGCATCCCATTCTCATCATGAAGGGATTTGGGGTTATTGGGAAGAGTTTTTTTGTCGTTCTTTTCTATTGATGAGACCCATTGATATCGGTAGATACAGCTTCAATATTGCGGGCGTAGCTCAGTTGGTAGAGCACGAGCTTCCCAAGCTCGGGGTCGCGGGTTCGAACCCCGTCGCCCGCTTTTAAATTAAGGGGAGATCCCGCTCTCCCCTTAACAACCCCATCTATAATTCCCAAGGTACATCGTTCGTTCCGCTTGATCGGACGGAGTGAATCCGATCCGATCAATGCTCACTCACTCTATTTATGACGGGGTGAGAACGGCCGTAACAGAACGATCCAGTGAATCGTTCTGTAGGCCGCGGCCCCGGAGAGAGCTGTACAGCGAATGGAGGGGGAACCCCGTCGCCCGCTTATTTTTTCTCGTTTTGATAATTTTCCCATTTTGAGAAATCGGACACGCAAGGCGTCATCTCATTCATCGGGGGTCTTTCAACAGGATTGAAAATAATATCTTTGTTAACGGGAATTCAGCGGAGGCTTTGATGAATGATTATGGACAGATCGGCTTTGCAACTCCTGAACCTTCCACCTGTCCCTATGATTCGGGGTTATCGAGCCGGAAGGGGTTGTACCTGTATCCAGAAACCGGAAGTTGTCCCGAGGCTGCACGGGGGCGGGCACCACCTCAGGGAAATGTTTTCCGACATAACATCGTTTACGATTCACCGCCTGAGAATGATCGAAAACTGATTCACTATGACCAATGGCCGTTTCGATTCGTCACGTCGAATCACAACCTGTTCTATCGTCCGAGGACACCGACGTCGCCGGGGAATCTCTGGCAATGGCAACGGGAGATGAGACAGGATCTTAATTCAATCAACGCGGACCCACTCTTTCAGGATCCAGCTCGTCAGAATTTTAATCTGCGACCCGGCTCTCCCGCCTTCCGGATCGGGTTTGTTCCTTTTGCGCTGACAACAAATTAAACTTAAGCGATATCAGCTTTTAAAATCAATCCACAACCTCCCTTCTTTATCACCGATAACTTTGCCGATGTCTTAAATTGATTCGATAAGAGGGAGAAGAAAGAAGAGGGAGAAGAAAGATCTCGCTCTGTTGGAAAAGTTAGGAGCGACATGAATCAACCTTTAGGTGTCGGTAAGGAGGGTTTTTGAGACAGGGTGCATCACCTCTTGAGTCGCTTATAGACCACCGGGACGAGCGACAACAGCACGAACAGAATTGTTGAGAGTATCAGATGGAAGGTGGCCTTCTCTTTTGCTCCGGTTGCTCCACTCAAAAGGGAGGAGGCAAAGTAGGTATAGACAAAAGTGCCGGGAATCATTCCCAAGAGCGAGGCAAGGGCATAATCGGTGAATCGGATCTTGGAAAGACCGGCGCCGAAGTTGATTCCGTTGAATGGAAAGAGCGGAACAAGTCGAAGATAGAAGATGAATCGAAAACCATGTCTCGCCGCTTTTTCATCGAACTCTTTCCATCTCCCCTTGAGAAAGCGGGAGACAAAATCGCGTCCCAAGTATCGTGCCCCGAAGAAACCGGCACCAGCGGCAAGATTCGAGGCGATCACGTTGTAGAAAAATCCGGGGATGACTCCATACAGGGCACCAATGGCTAAAGTCAGGGCAGAACCGGGAAAACCAAACAACCCCCCGATGCCATAGACAAGAATGAGAACAATCGGAATCCACCAAACTTCGTGTGCCGACTGGGTTAAGGCTATAAGACGGCCGGGTGTCAGGAGTTGTCGAAGTGGCGTAAAGAAATAGGCCGCTACACCTCCAATGAGAATCAAAAGAAACAGTATCGGTTTAAGATTCTTCATCGAGATCCGAGAGTGTTTTTAACAATTCAACCTTGAGATCGCTCTCTTTGGCCTTCTCAAGCGTAAGCCCAAGAACCTTTTCCGTACTCCAAGGGATTCCTTCAAAGAGAAAGGGATGCGGCTTCTTCATTCCGATCAGATAATAGCCGCCGTCTTTCGCGGGGCCGAGGACGAGATCACTCTTTTCCAGACGATCAAAGGCATCGCACAAAAGAGATCGGTCGATCTCGACACAATCGGTTCCAATCAAGACCGTTTTGGTTGAACCATTCTCCAACGACTCTTGAAAAACGGCTGACATCCGTTGCCCCAAATCCCCACGACATTGGGGTCTCATCTCCAACAAAGGAAACCATTCCCTAAAATCGTTCTCCATTTGAGGAGGGTCAAAGCACAAAGTTCTTCGATACTCGCCATCCACGGGAAGACTCTTTTGCATGACCGTCTCAACCATCTCCTTGTAGAGAATGGCCGCCTTCTCCGGTCCGATCGTTTTGGCTAGCCGTGTTTTCACCCGTCCTGGCTCCGGATATTTGGCAAAGATGAGGAGTTTGTTCATTAGCAACATCCCCCTGTGGGGGTCTCCCTTGCCGCACCCTTCCCGCCTGTCCCACAATCAAAAAGCCCGTAATGAGTCGAAAGATCGCCCGTCACCTTGAAGTGTGAGGCATATCGTGTCTCTTGGAGCATCACCGCTGTGTTACTGCATACCGGCGCCGGTCGTCCCTTTTCAAACAGGTGATGGTCGTCCAGCGAAAAGGCGTGGGGAGATTCCGGGATTGTTCCCAAATAAGTGGCGATCTGACCGTAATCTTCACATCGATCTTCGAGTTTCAGTTTGAACGCCCGGACCGTCATCGACCAGAAGTCGATCATCCCGGCCTTTGCCTCAACCTCCGGATTCTTTAATTCAATTCGGGAACGGGAGGTGATGCGATAGTCATGGCATCCAACCTCAACAAGCAGTCGACGAAAATCTTCGAGGTAAAGAGCACCACCGAGACACTCACCCAACAGGACCGGATCTTCCGACAACTCTTTGGGCATCCGGCGTCCCGTAAAAATATCGGAGAAATAGAGTTCCCCGCCCGGTTTCAGGACACGAAAGATTTCAGAGAAAACCCGGCGTTTGTCGGGGGAGAGGTTGATCACACAGTTGGAAACAACAAGATCAACGGAGTTGTTTTTGATCTCCAACGATTCAAGGTCCTCAATGTATCCTTTTAAGAAACGGACATTCGGTTGTGTGTAACCAAATTGTTTCATTTGGAAGGGGAGATGGCGCCTGGCCACCTCCAGTTGCTCATCGGTCATATCGACGCCGATGACTTTGCCTTCCGTGCCAACGAGCTTGGAAAGGATATAGGAATCTCGTCCGGTGCCGCACCCAAGATCAAGTACCGTCAACCCTGCCAATACTGATGGGATGGGCGAACCACAACCGTAGCATTTCTCGATAATCTCCGGGTGGATCATCTTTGCAATCGAGCGAACGTGGGGCGGGAAACTGTCGGTGCCGCAACAGGCGTTGGTCTTCAAGTCTTTTTTCCCCGTGAGGACCTTGCCGTAATACTCCTTCACCGATTCTGATATTAGGTTTTGCATATATCTCCTTTCCTAAATAAGCGCACCGGAGCACGAACTTCCCGCCCCGGCGGTGCATCCGTAACAGTGATTCGCAAACTGAATCGGGTCGGATGCAATTTCATCAAATGACCCGATCTTCCAAATCGTCTTTCTTTTTCCTCCAATGGGAATTTCCAACATCTGATTAAAATCGCAATCGTAGATTTTGCCGTCCCAGCTTACGGAAATGAGGTTGCGGCACATCACATGCCCGGCCGCCTCCGGGTTGAAATTATTTACAAGGAGGTCTGCGTATCGGTCCAGTTCACCTCGTCGTCCCAAATAACCATGAAACCGTTTGATCGGCATGTTCGTGATCGTCAATAGGCGATTAAATTCAATTCCAAAAAGTTCCTTGAGTTCCTTTTTGTAGTCCAACTCCAATTCTGCCTGAGGCGGCGGGAGAGAAGGCCCGATCGGATTATAAACAAGATCAAGAATAAGACCGGTTCCCTCTCTTCCGTAACCCAACTCATTCAGGAGCTTTAAGGCCCGGAGGCTCTTGTCAAAGACGCCTCGGCCACGTTGTTTCTCAACGTTCTCTCTGGAGTAACAGGGGAGTGAGGCGACGATCTGAACTCGATGCTGTTTCAAGAAATAGTGGGTTTCCTCCTGACCTTTCTGGAAAAGAACTGTAAGGTTACAGCGGTCGATCACTTCCCGCCCCAATGTTCGTGACTCTTGAACGAGGTAGCGGAAGTTTGGATTGAGTTCCGGTGCCCCGCCAGTCAGATCAACCGTCTGAATAGAGGGTGACTTCTTCAAAAGTTCCATAAGTCGCTCGGCAGTCTTCCGTTCCATCATCTCCTTGCGTTTCGGCCCGGCCTCGACATGGCAATGGAGACAGGCGAGATCACAGAGCTTCCCGAGGTTGATTTGCAAGATTTCAAGCGGCTTCCGTCTGATTTCGAGCCGGTTCTTTCTTAATGTCTCCTCGAACGGGATCACTGAAAAACCCTCCGTCTAAAATTGACAATTCTTTCTAACGAAACCCCCAATCGCCAAAAAATCATCGTCGCCAAATTCACGAATGTGGTTTTGAGGTAACCGTGTTGTTCCCAGCAGCGCGCACTCGTCACCGCTTTCTTAGGGAAGAAATAGAGCGATCCTAACGTTTTCATCTTTTGTGCGAGCAGGACATCCTCCAAAAGCGGTGCCTCCGGGTAACCACCCAAATTTTCAAAGTGGGTCTTTCGGATGAAGATCGCTTGATCGCCGTACGGGAGTCGAAACGCTAACTCCCTTAACCTCACACCGAACTCAATCAAGCGGGACTTGATGCCTTCACCATCCAATGCAAACCGGAAGGCTCCGCCTACCAGTTCAGGCCTTTGTTTCATCTGCTCGGCGAGGTTGGTGAGATCATCCGGATTGATCTTCGTGTCGGCATGAAGAAAAACGAGCAAGTCTCCTTTTGCCCTTGTCGCACCCACATTCATCTGATGGGCACGATTGGCGATGCCAACCTTCTCCGCTTCAATCACGATCACCTCAATCCGATGATCTTTCTCCAGTGCGGGAAGATTCCGTTTGAGATGAACCCCGTCATTCAAAGAAGGAATAATGACGCTTATCATCCAAACCTCCATTTGAAATATGTTGCCAGCCATTGCTTGAGCCGAGGTGTCATGTGTGATCTTTGATAGGTGTCGGCAATCCGTTTGGAGATTTCCGCCAGTGTCGGATAGACATGGATCATCGAGGCGATTTTTTTAAGCCCGATTCTTTGGTGCATCGCCAAGGCGAGTTCATGCAGAAGATCCCCGGCGTGGGAGCCGACGATGGTGATTCCCAATAACTGACCCGATCCCTTTTCAGTCAATATCTTGATGAATCCTCCCTCCTCACGATCACAAACCGCACGGTCGAGATCGTTGAATGAGTAAGAATAGAGATCATAAGGAATCCCTTTTTCTTTCGCCTCTCTTTCGTTAAAACCGACACGGGCGACTTCAGGATCGGTGAACGTGCACCACGGAACGACTCGGTAGTTAATCTTTGATCTTCCGGGGAAAAGGGCGTTTCGGAGGATCAGTCTTGCCTGAAAATCGGCGGTGTGGGTGAATTGATAAGGGCCGACAACATCCCCACAAGCAAAGATATGTTTTGCGGAGGTCTGAAGGTATTCATCCACCTCGATTCCCTTCTTGGAGAATTTGACCCCCGCCTTTTCAAGATCGAGACCATTCACATTCGGGGCACGGCCTACGGCAACAAGGATCTGGTCAAACGGGATATGTTTTCCCTTCTGACCCTCTTGCGCAATCAGCTCAAAAGAATCGCCCGATTTTCTGACTTCAACCGCCTTGTGACCGATCAAGACCTCGATCCCTTCTTTTATAAAACGTTCCTTGATGAACTGTGAGACTTCGGTGTCTTCCCGGATGAGAAGGGAGTCCAACATTTCAACAACAGTGACCTTCGACCCCAACCGTGCGAAGACTTGTGTCAGCTCCGCACCGATCGGGCCGCCACCCAAGACAACAAGTCGCTTGGGGAGTTCCTTAAGTCCCCAGACATTGTCGCTCGTGAGGATCGGTATCTCGTTGATCCCCTTGATCGGCGGGACAAAGGGACTTGCGCCGGTGGCGATCACAAACCGTTTGGCCGACAGCGTGACCTTTCCATCGGTGATTTCGTGCGAGGAGATGAATCGAAAGGAACCAAAGTGAAGGTCAATACCGAGTCCACGGAATCGGTCGGGTGAATCATGAGGTTCGAGCTTCGATTGTACAGAGCGAACCGATTCCATAATGCGGGAGAGATTGATTTCGGGATGGAGATCGCAAAGCCCAAACCGGTGTCCGGTTTTCGTATCGTAGATCAGTTTCGCCGTCCGAATAATCGCCTTCGAGGGAACACACCCGGTGTTGAGGCAATCGCCTCCCATCTTGTGCTTCTCGACCAAGGCGACTTTGGCCCCCAGCCCCGCCGCACCAGCCGCCGCCACAAGTCCTCCTGATCCGGCACCGATGACGATGAGATGATATCGTTGTGTTTCCATTCCTTCTATGCGGAGCATGATTTGCACGTGGCATCAGATGAGTAAACAATCCCCACCACCGCACCATAAACAAGGTGACCGATCAGACTTCCAAACGCCGGGGTGAAGGCACCCGAAAAGAATCCCATCCCCATCATCGGCATCACGACAATCTGGGCCATGAGCCATGGGGCGATCCCGTAAAGGGCGCCTCGCACGACGGCAGGTCCGGGGAGTTTCCCCTGAAACAGGGCATAACCAAAGGCGAGGATTGTCCCGATCATAAAGTGGGCAATCCATCCGAGTGTGGCTGAACCTCCCATGACACCGGCCAGCATCCCGGCGATGTCCATCTTCGGTAACCCCATCATCGGCGCACCGAAGGTGGCAACGATGGTGATCGCCACCGTCCCCAAAATCCCTGCCAGAATCCCCTTCTTGATATTGATCTTCATAAGTCCCCCTTTTCTTTGGTTTCTATACGCTTTGATGCTGGGGATAGGAAAAAGTCTTGAGAGATTTTGTCTTCCCATTCCTTGATATTTTGTTAGATTTCCAGCCCCTGTGGAAAGTCTTCCAAAATCGCGAGATTTTCAGTCAGCCGCCGCATCTAACATCAGTGAGAAGGATCTGATTCGGGGCCTTCGCGAGAAGGCCGACTGGGCCTTTCGCGAATTGATCTCCCGCTGGTCGGATAAACTGTACCGGCTTTCACTCCAGTTCTTGAAACGTCCGGAGGAGGCCCAAGAGATCGTTCAGGAGGTGTGCTTGAAGGTGGTGGAGAAGATCGCAACATTTGAAGAGGCCTCGTCGCTCTATACGTGGCTCTACCGGGTGACGGTGAACGAGTCGTTGATGAGGCTCCGGCCCAACAAGGGGAAGGTTCAGGTCTCGTGGGAGGATGCCTTGCCAAAATATGAAAACGGCATCCATCTGGAAAATTTCTCTGACTGGGCAAAACTTCCCGACGAGAGATTTGCCGAAAAAGAATTTCAGGAGTTTGTTCAGGCGTCGATCGAACTCCTCCCCGATGACTTGAAGACCGCCTACCTCTTGAAGGATGTTGAGCAGCTGCCGGAGGATGAGGTCTGCAAAATTTTGGAACTGACCAAACCGGCAATGAAGAATCGGGTCCATCGGGCACGGCTTTTTTTGAGGAAGAGGATTGAGGGAAAGTATGTCCGTTAAGCACAAAATGATCCGGGCGATGTTTGGCCTCATGGGGCTCCCCACTTGTGAGGAGGTAGAACAGTTCGCCTACGACTTTTTAGAAGGGGTCCTGGATTCATCGACGATGAAGGCGGTCGAGCGGCACCTCAAGGCTTGCAAAAACTGTCAGCGCTTCATAGCGGCCTATCGAAAGACCGCCTCGTTGGGAAAAACATTTCAGAAGCCGACACTCGATCCGGAATTCAAGGAGAATCTCTTTGAGTTTCTCGCGCAAAAGGCGGGAGGCAAGGTGTGACCGATGAAAATCACCGCCTCCGATCAAAATATCAGATCACCTCGTGGTTCTATGATATTTTGGATTATCCGTGGGAGCGGCAATATCGAAAGTGGCGGCCGGAGATTCTGAAAGATGTCGATGGTCGTGTCCTGGAGGCCGGGGTCGGAACGGGACACAACCTGCGCCATTACTCCCCATCCGTGAATCTCACCGCCATTGATTTGAGTTCAGGAATGCTCCGACAGGCACGTAAAAGGAGGGGTGTGGCTCAATGCAAGGTCGACCTCCAAGAGGCAGATGCCACAAGCTTAAAGAGATTCGCCGATGGAACCTTCGACTGGTACATCTCGACCTTTATGTATTGTGTCATGCCCGACAGTCTTCAACCGCTGGCTTTGCGCGAGATGGCGCGGATTCTCAAATCGGGAGGACGGTTCCGCCTGATTGAAATCCTCTATTCCAAAGACCGCTCGTTACAACTTCGACAAAAACTCCTGGCCCCCTTTGTTGAACTTGTTTACGGGGCACGGTTCGATCGTAAAACCTTGGATCACATTCGTTCTACCAAATCGCTCAAGGTGACCCGCACGACCTATTTGAAGGCAGATACCTATCTCTTGATTGAAGGGGAAAAAATATGAAGACCTGCTACTGCCATATTCCCCCTGACCTCCTCGTGAAGATCGTTCGGGAGAAGTTTATCGAGAAGACTCCGACGCTGACACTCCTTCAAAGATATTCCGGCGATCAAGAAACCGAATATGTGAGCACCATCGCCCTTCTCGATGTCCCGGAGTCAGAGGTCAGGGAGATGCTCAAAGACCAACCTCAATTCCTTGCCCATTTTCTCGATTGCCGAATCCATGCGAGGGAAGTCCTTGAGGGAAAACTTCCCGACCTGAAAAGACACCTCCGGGTCAATCTGTAATTTCTTTGACTACCTTTACGATATCTCCCAGGCAACAGGTCTTCTTTGGGTTGACAGTCTCGCACCGGCAATTGCCGGACTTGATTTGCGCCCTTAAAAATCCGGTATTGTTGTCTTTTCTGTTTTTCCGATCTCCTGCTCAATATCCTCACGAAAGATATGGAAACAGTAGCAGATCGGCGGTGAATTATACCTCTCTTTTACTGCAGACGCTGGGGCTTGAGCCGTCTCTTTGTCGCTGATTTCACAAACTCCTTCGGCGCATTTTTCTGTCATGGTTCCCTCACGGTGCTATCAAATGCGGCCCGATCAAAAAGATCGCCGCCAATGCCGTCGAGATCCACAAGAGAATCCTCGTCCATTTCTGACTTGCAGGGCTACAAAGTTTAGGATTCTCGCAAACTGCCTGTTTCCTTCCATAAACGAGATAAAAGGCGGTTCCCAATAAGAGGATGGTCAGAATCGTAAAATACTTCTGATAGGGAATGAGCACAGAGGCAAAACCAACAGTCCCCGTCAGTCCCACCAGAAGAAGCGGCAAGGCACAACAGGAGCCAAAAAGGGCGGCCGCACTCGCCCCGACGGCGGTGATTCGTGTCAGCTTTTGCATTTCTTTTCTCCTCTTCTTTGACCCGCCGACTCGATGATTTCACAGATACAGGTCGTTTTACTCTTGCGAACCGTTTGCCAATTTCTAAGAAGCCCTCCGATTGTTTTCTTAAGCCGACCCATCTCCTCAATCTTTCGATGCAGGTCGCCGACTTTCGTCTCCAGGAGCTTGACCACATGTTCGCAGGGCTTTCCTTTGAGCCTCTTTGCATCGATGACCTTTTTGATCTCTTCGAGAGTGAGGCCCAGTCCTTGCGCCGTTTTGATAAATCGAATCAGATCAACGGTTTCCTTGGGATACATCCGGTATCGGGAGGTGGAACGAGGGGCTTGCGGGATCAACCGCTCTTTTTCATAGTACCGGATCGTCCAGGGATCGACGCCGCCCTGCTTTGCCAATTCTCCAACGAATAAACCCGAACGCATGAAGGTATTATAAACCTTTGAGCTGGCTCTAAGGTCAAATTGTTTTTTTAAAGGGTCGCCCAGATCAAAGAAAGACACGAGAAGGGGTCTAGCCTCAACGAGATTCGTCGCTATTTGCTGTTTTCAATACCGAATGAACTTTCTGTGCAGACACTTCCTCCGTGGTCTGAGTCATTTCAGTAATAAGACTTGCGGCCCATCCGTAGACGTTATGTTCTATGACTTGTGCCTTCATGCGGCCGATCCGTCTTTTTTGTTCTTCCATCGGCATCTCAAGGGCCACCCGGATGACCTCCGCAAAATCGGCACGAGAATAAGGGTTCACCTGCAAGGCATCCTGAAACTCACGCGCCACGCCAGCAAACTCGGAGAGAATAAGAACTCCATCTGTTTTTTCTCGTGCCGCGACAAATTCCTTGGCAACGAGATTCATCCCGTCTGAGAGAGAACTGATGATGCAAACATCAGCCATTCTAAGAAAGGTGTAAACCGTCTCGGCATCGTGATGTGATTTGAGAAAGAGAATCGGTTTCCAATCCTCGGTTCCGTGCCGCCAATTGACCTGCTCCACAAAGGCTTCAACTTCTGTCACAAATTCCCGGTAGCGTGGAATGTGAACCCGGCTAGGGGCCGCAAGTTGCACAAAGGAAACCTTTCCGCGATAGGCCGGATATTTTTCCAAAAACCGATCAATTGCTCCGATCCTCTCCGGTATCCCCTTGGTGTAATCGAGCCGGTCAACACTCACGACCAGACGCCGAGTGTTCAACTCCAATTCCTTTCGCCACATATTTGCCTTCTCGCGAAATACTTCATCTGAGGCGATTCCTCGCTCCGACCACGGCTGAACCCCGATCGGGAATGGCTTGACTGTCGTTAATCCTTCCTCGTGGAGGATGCCCGGTCGATCCCAATCAATTCGCACCGGGAGGAGACTGTTTACAGTATCAAGAAAGTTGTTACAGAACGATTGCAGATGAAACCCGACGAAGTTTGCCCCCAATATCCCTTCTAATATCTCCCGCTTCCAAGGACAGATTTGAAACGATTCGGGTGTAGGCCAGGGGATGTGCCAAAACAAGCCAACCACGGCATCAGGTCGCCGCTCACGAATCAACTTTGGGAGCAGGGTAAAATGGTAATCCTGGACGAGAATAAACGGTCGTTCTTTGCCGCATTCTTGCACAACGGCATCAGCGAATTTCTCATTCACCTTCCTGTAATACTGCCAGTCCTTCTCCTCAAAATGCGGCCGGTGATGGGTGAGGTGACAGAGAGGCCAGACCGCTTCGTTGGAGAAACCATAATAGTACCGCTCTTCCTCCTCCCGCGTGAGCCAGATTCTTCTGAGTGTATAAAGAGGGGACTGCGGCGGGACCAGGATCTTGTCTTCGCTATCCACAAAATCGCGGTCTTCCTCCCCCGATCCGTGGGCGATCCAGATGCCAGAGGTCGCCCGAAGGACAGGATCAAGCGCCGTGACCAGACCACTTGCCGGGATGATGACCTGCGGTTGACCCTCTTGCCGAACATGCATGTACGGTTCCCGATTTGAAACGACGATCAGTGACTTGTTTCCAATAGAAGATGTAGCGTGGGCCTTCAGACGGGCCGCGGTCCAGAGATTGCTCACCTGACTTGCCTCCGAAACCTCTTTGGCCGTCTCCTTGGCCGCCCTCAATCGGGCGGTCAGCTTTTCAACCTCTCTGGAGACAGGCCTCAAAAGAGATTCGGTGGGAGGAGAAAGGTTCTCTTCGGTCTTTGACGATTTCATCCAGTCGAGGAGATGGGCAACCGATCTTTGAAATGAGCGACGCGAAGCAAGATAAGTTCCGACGGCAATGACAATCGCCAAAATGGCGAGGGTAAGCGTCATCCAGGTAACAGCCGACATGACCCGTTTTGTAATGTAGGTGGCGTCATGAACGATGGTGAGAGTACCAACAAGGGAACTAGACCGATCTTTCAATGGAGTGACCAACCGATGAAGAGACTGGCCCCCTGTTTCATCCAGAAGCACCGCTTCATTTCCGCTCTGCAACGTTGCCATGACTTCATCGTTACAGGTGAAGATGTCGGAGAGCGTTGATGATCGAGCGATCAACTTCCCCTCAAGATCGCAAACCATAAGTCCAAGGGTGCGACCTTGTCCCTCCAATCGTTCCGCAACATCTTCTTCATCAACAGCGGGAGGATTTTTCAGGATGCGGATCGCAGGGGGTGCGAGGCTTTTTGCGATCACACGGGCGCGTCGATTGAGATCATCCCGAAGGCTGTTCTGTTCCCGCCGAAAATGACCGAAGGAGACGGCGACGGCAACGACCAGCAAAGATCCAACGATTAAAATCCAGAAACGGGAAATCCTCATAATGTTAAAATTCTCTCCTTCAACAGATCCCGAACCCTGCGGATTCGCCCCTTCACCGTTTCAGTGTCACCGGGATCAGATGCTGGATCGGGAAAAGCCCAAAGCATTTTGTGATCCATCTGTAACATCCCTATTGCTTCCCATGCCGGTTCGGCAAGGACAACTACCTGATCAAACTGCTTCTCCTTCACTTCCGCAAGCAGCTTCGACCGCTGATGTGAGATGTCGATTCCGATCTCCTTCATGACCTCGATCGTAATCGGGTTTAATTCACCAGGGTAGAGGCCAGCACTCATAATAGAAAAATGGGTTGGAAGGAACACTCGCGCCATACCCTCTGCCATCTGACTCCGACAGGCATTGTATTCGCAAACGAATAGAATTTTCACGGAAGAAAGAATAGCAAGGCGACGAGTATATGTACAAGGGGAAAAGTATAAGGACAGCTTTTAGCCTGCTTTTTGTAGGAGAATAACGGACAAAAACATCAGGTTTGCGCCGATATCATTAGGACACACTTTTCCTTACCATTCATCGCGTATGAAATGGATATCTCCAGGCTTTGTCCTACTGGGGTGTTTCCTCTGCCTTGGGGAGGGTTGTATCAGTCCAGGACCGCATCTTTTCCTCTCTCGGGAGGAGACAGCGATTTCTCCGGTGCCTCCGATACCTCCGCCCACAGAGCCAGGGTTAATCCCTCCTTTGAGCGGCAGTCATCAGCTCGTTGGAAGTTTGGGTCAGGTGAACTTCTCAGGTGATGTTTATAGAGGGACAGGGGGATCTAGTTTCATTTTCGGGGGAGAAAGTCGAGGTGACCGCTATCGGATGTTTTCCCCTTCGCTCAGTCTTGGGGCCCAAAGTCTTGCGGGAGAGAAGGGGGGTCAGGAATGAAGATCAAGATCCTCATCTTCCTTTTCCTTCTACTTTTTCCCCTTGCTGCCCTTGCAGGGACACGGGATCGGCTTTTTCACCAGGGTTTTGTTGTGGATGAAGAAGGGAACCCGCTCGGTGGTTTTTTGGAAGTCACCTTTCGTCTCTACCCTGATTCCAGTTCGGCAGATCCCGTTTGGGAAGAGGCACAGAATCTTTCTTTTGATCAAGGTGTCTTTACCGCAGAATTAGGGGCGACTGTTCCATTTCCCGTGGATCTCTTTGAAAATGAGTCGCTTTACCTCGGTGTTCAGATTGAGGGGGATCGGGAGTTTTCTCCGCGTCTGGCAATCTTTAGCATTCCCTGGTCCCAGAGGGCCGATGTGGCTGAAATCGCGCTTTCTCTCGCGGAGGATATTATTACGAGCGAGAATATCGGGGCCGGTGTCATTGAGGAATCCGATATCGGGACGGGGGCTATCGGTCCGACCCAACTCGCCTCTTCGGGAGTGACTCCGGGGACATATACCTTAGCGACTATTGTTGTGGATGGCGATGGTCGTATTACCTCGGCGGCGAATGGGATGGTGAGCAGTGGGACAGGTGATATCACGGCCGTGACGGCAGGGACGGGTCTCAGTGGGGGTGGGGCATCGGGTGATGTGACGCTCAGTTCTGTTCTGGGGACTTCGATTGAATCTTCGGAGATTACTGATGGGACGATTACCAGTGCCGATATCAGCACGGCGGCCGGGATCACTGATACGCAGGTTTCGGATACCTTGACCGCCTCGGATCTCGTTGCCGGAAGTTCTGTCGTTTCCGATGCCGAGGTGGATAACAATCTGACACTTTCGGGGGGGACGATCAATAATTCAGTGATCGGCGGGACAACCCCAGCGACAGGAACTTTTACCCTTGTGACAATTGATGGGACGACTGCTGATGGTCTTGTCCTGATGGCCTTTGGTACCGACGCGGGACAAACGGCAGAGCTCAGGTTTCGCGAACTGGAGGCGACCGGTTCCAATTATGTCGGCCTTAAGGCGCCCAACGATATTTCCGCGAACCAGATCTGGACCTTGCCTTCCGTCGACGGAACCTCTGGTCAATTTTTGAAGACAAGTGGCGCCGGCGTTCTCTCGTGGGACACCCCCTCAGGGAGTGGTGGTGATATTACGGATGTGACTGCGGGGGCCGGTCTGACGGGGGGTGGGAGCACCGGCAGTGTGACACTCGATGTGGGGGCTGGTAACGGTCTTACGGTTGCCGCTGATGTCATCGGAATTTCTGCGGGAGGGGTCACAACCGCGGAGATTTCTCTGGATACGATTCTTGCAGCCGATATCGCGGCGGATGCAATCGGCAGCTCTGAAATTGCGACCGATGCCGTTGGGTCAGCGGAGATCGCAACGGATGCCGTCACGACGACTGAGATTGCGGCGGACACGATTACAGCAGGAGATATTGCGACTGACGGTGTCGGATCGGCAGAGATTGCGACGGATGCTGTCGGAAGCGCCGAGATTATTGCCGATGCTGTTGGGGGCTCGGAAATTGCGACCGATGCCGTTGGTGGGTTAGAGATCGCTGCGGATGCTGTAGGCAGCTCCGAAATAGCCACCGATGCCGTCGGTTCCGCAGAGATCGCTGTCGATGCTATCGGGGCTTCCGAACTTGCTGCCACTACGGTGACAGCGGGAAGTTACACCGTGGCGAGCATTACAGTCGACGCCGACGGAAGACTCACAGCGGCCTCAACAGGAAGCGAGACCGGTGATATTTCTTCTGTCGGTTCCTGTACAACCGGTGATTGTTTTATTGATGGGACGAATCAGAACCTGACATTCGAGGGGGCGACCACCAATCTTTTCGAAATTGTTCTTTCGGCTGGGGATCCAACGGCAGACCGGTCGGTGACATTACCGGATGCGAGCGGTGAGTTCTCGGTTTTGGGACAGACGATCGAATCAGGCGAGATCACCGATGCAACGATTGCCGCTGCGGATATCGGGACCGATGCGGTCGGGAGTGATGAGATCGCTGCGGACGCTGTGGGCAGCTCTGAAATAGCCACCGATGCCGTCGGTTCCGCAGAGATCGCTGTCGATGCTATCGGGGCTTCCGAACTTGCTGCCACTACGGTGACAGCGGGAAGCTACACCGTGGCGAGCATTACAGTCGACGCCGACGGAAGACTCACAGCGGCCTCAACGGGAAGCGAGACAGGTGATGTTTCCTCTGTCGGTTCGTGCACAACCGGTGATTGTTTTATTGATGGGACGAATCAGAACCTGACATTCGAGGGGGCGACCACCAATCTTTTCGAAATTGTTCTTTCGGCTGGCGATCCAACGGCGGACCGGTCGGTGACATTACCGGATGCGAGCGGTGAGTTCTCAGTTTTGGGACAGACGATCGAATCAGGCGAGATCACCGATGCAACGATTGCCGCTGCGGATATCGGGACCGATGCGGTCGGGAGTGATGAGATTGCAACGGATGCGGTTGGGAGTACCGAGATCGCTGCGAATGCGGTTGACGCCTCCGAGTTAGCGGCGACGGCAGTGACCGCTGGGAGTTACACGATCGCCTCGATCACGGTGGATGCGGACGGGAGATTGACCGCTGCCTCATCCGGATCGGAGACAGGAGATATATCAGCGGTAGGGGATGCAACGACGGGGGCGGCGTTTGTTGATGGGACAAACAATGGAACTGAGCTGGTCTATGAAGGGGCCACCGTCAATACCTTCGAGAATCGATTGGCCTTCACGGGCGATCCGGGTGCCGATACGATTGTGACAATTCCGAATGAGACGGGGACCATCGTGACGTCGGGGACGAGTGCGGGAGGGGATTTAACGGGGTCATATCCAAATCCGACGGTTGCTGACAACTCTGTGGATGGGACCGATATTGCGCTCGGTTCCGATGCGCAGGGGGATGTCATGTATTATAGTGGTACTGATTGGGTCAGGCTTGCTGCCGGAACCTCCGGGCAGTTCCTCCAAACCTTGGGAACAGGGGCCAATCCCGCCTGGGCCACCGCTTCGGGATCGGGTGATATTACAGCGGTTGGTTCCTGCTTGAGTGGCGATTGCTTTATTGATGGGACGAATCAAAGCCTGATCTTTGAAGGGGCGACTGCCGATCTTTTTGAGATCACGCTCTCCGCTGCTGACCCGACCGCCGACAGATCAATCACATTACCCAATGCCGCTGGAGAGCTTTCGGTTCTGGGACAAACGATTGAATCAGCGGAGATCACGGATTCGACGATCACGACCGATGATATCGCAGCGGATACAATAGCGGCGGCCGATATTGCCGCGGATGCGGTCGGAACCTCGGAGCTTGCTTCGACTGCTGTCACGCCGGGTAGTTACACCGTCGCCTCGATCACTGTCGATGCGGATGGTCGACTTACATCAGCCTCTACCGGTGTCGATCGATCGTTAATCAGTGGCCGATCGAGTGTGTCACTTACGGCCAGCACCACCTGCCATCCTTATGGTGGGGTTTGTGGTGCCGCGGAGGCCTCTCTTGGCACTCATATCCCCTTTGCCGCGACGCTCAAGAATTTGAACTTTTATATGAGTGCGGCTCAGGCATCGGGGGATACCTGTGTGCTGACCGTACGCAAGGCAACCGGCTGTACCGGTGTCTTTTCTAATACCGCACTGACCTGCTCGATCTCAAACAGTCAGACGTGTGCCGATGCTGTTAATACGGTAGCGATTACGGCGAATGATTGTATTGATATCTCATTTACGGAATCAGCAGGTACCTGTGCCGGTTTTTTAAGTTGGTCTATCGAAATGACGGTGCCATAAGACAGGCAGGAAGGGAGGACTGTGAGAATGACGAAGCAATTTCTTTGGCGAGAAGTAAGGTCGTCCCTGTGCAATATCAAGCTGGCTACCGAGATCGTGATGACGGACAAACGTTCGGGGCCACTGTCGCCGGACCAAAAAAGGGCGCTTGAATTACTCCAAAAGAACAATGATCGACTGGCCCGTGTGGTGGAGATCCTGATTCAACTCCAGAAAATGGGGCCTGAACCGATGCATCGGTCGATTCGAGTTTGGCATGAAGGGAATCTTCTCCTAGGACGGCCGACTTCTCCAGGACAGCAGCGTGGTTACCACCGTCATTAATAATCCCCAACCATAATTTCAACCCGCCGATTTAATTGTCGCTCACTGGGTGTGTTATCGGCTGCCACCGGGCGATCGGCATTGAATCCGAAGGTCATAATCCTGGAGGGATCGATCCCTTCCCGAACCAGAATCTCTTTTACCGCCTCCGCTCGTTGAAGTGAGAGGTCGACATTCTTGGAACGATCTCCAATGTTATCGGTATGTCCCTCCACGGCGATCTCTTTGATTTCCGGATGCTCACGCAACAGCGCAGCCGCCTTGCGGATCCATTGCGTGGATTCCTGGCTCGGGTGGTTGGCACCAACACTAAAATAGGCAGTGGTATGGATATTTTTTCGGAGCTCCTTCTCTTTGATCCGATGACGTTCCCGCTTCTTCTCTTTGTCTCCAATAAAAATCTCGACCCGTCGATTCAGTTGTCTTTCCCTGCGTGTGATATTCGGCGCAACGGGACGGTCGGCATTGAAACCGGCTGTAACGATTCGTGAAGGATCAACCCCTTCGCGGATAAGAATTTCTTTGACCGCTTCTGCCCGACGGAGTGACAGGGCCAGATTCAGCGTATGACTTCCGGTGTTATCGGTATGTCCTTCGATCCTTACAGGTTTCACCTCCGGATGCTGCTTCAAGAGGAGTGCGACCTCACGGATCGGTCCTAGAAATTCCGGTGTAGGGTCAATGCCCCCCACTCCAAAATAGGCGGTCGCCTGTGCCTTTTCCTTTAATTCCTTCTTGCTCAATTTTTCTTTTTTGATCTTTTTTGCCTTCTCTTTCTTCGGCGCTTCTTTCCTTAATTTTTCCAGTTCTGCCTTTTCTTTCTTGATCTTATCCGCCAATTGTTTGGCCTCTTGATCTTGTTTCTTCAGTTCCTCTCTCTCCT